>JBIIYT010000247.1:0-4218 GCA_044346675.1 Rhodoferax sp.
TGGCGGCCACCGACTGCATCATGGCGTTGGAGTCGTTCATCTGCACGCCAATGACCTTGATGCGTGGATCCACCGCCTTGTTGTTGTTGGCCACGCCAGAGATGAGGCCACCACCACCAATGGCCACAAACACTGCGTCTAGCGCCATACTGTCTTGCGCACGCACTTTGTTGCCAGACTTGGCCGCCTTGTCTGCCCCCAGCGTTTGCACTTGGCGAAGCATTTCCATGGCAATGGTGCCTTGGCCCGCAATCACATCGGGGTCGTCAAAAGGGTGCACAAAGGTGAGGCCCTGCTTGTCTTGCAAGGTGAGGGCATGGCCATAGGCGTCGGAGTAGCTCTCGCCAAACAGCACCACCTCGCCGCCAAAGCTGCGCACCGCATCTACTTTGACCTGCGGAGTGGTAGTGGGCATCACAATGACAGCCCGGCTGCCCAGCTTGCTGGCACTCAAGGCCACGCCCTGTGCGTGGTTGCCGGCAGAGGCGCAAATCACGCCCTTTTTGAGCTGGGCGGGTGTGAGCTGTGCCATCTTGTTGTACGCCCCGCGCAGCTTAAAGCTGCGCACGGGCTGCTGGTCTTCCCGTTTGAGCAGCACCGTGTTGTGCAGCCTGCGGCTCAAGGCGCGTGCGGGTTCCAAGGCGGTTTCACTGGCCACGTCGTAGACGCGGGCGGTGAGTATTTTTTTCAGGTAATCGGCGGGTGTGAGTGCTGAGCGGGTCATGGTGGTTAAACTCCTCAGGGATTATAGGCACACATTTTTTGCCCCGCGCGGGGCTATTCAATAGGGCTATTCAAAAGGAGAAATTTATGGAATGCACAGTTAGCTGGACCGGTGGCTTAGGTACGCGCTCAGGCATGGGCTTTGTGGCAGAAACTGGCAGTGGCCACGTGGTAAACATGGATGGCGCGCCCGATGCGGCCAAGCCTGAAAATGGTGGACAAAACCTAGCTGCCCGCCCTATGGAGCTCGTATTGGCCGGCACAGGCGGCTGCACTGCGTATGACGTGGTGCTCATCCTCAAGCGTGGCCGCCATGCAGTGCAGGGCTGCACCGTCAAGCTCACTGCCGAGCGGGCCGAGGTAGACCCCAAGGTGTTTACCGCCATCCACATGCATTTCACGGTAACGGGCAAGGCCGTACCTGCCGCCGCCATAGAGCGCGCCATTGCCATGAGTCATGAGAAATACTGTTCGGCCAGCATCATGTTGGGCAAAACGGCGGCCATGACCACCAGTTTTGAGGTGGTGGAGGGCTAAGCCAAGGGGCTTGCTTAGCTGCGGTGTAAAGGGGGCTGAGCCTGCCTTTTTAAACGTGGTGCGCCACGGTCGTCATTACCTTGGCCGCGGCCCGCATCATGCCCTTCACGGGGGGCGGCAACTCTTGCGCCCCGGCTTCACGGGCGGCATCGGCGTGGCGGGTTTCATCCGCATGCATTTGCGCCACGATGGCGCGCGATTCCAAGTCCCCTTGCGGTAGCTGTGTTAAGTGGCTTTGCAGGTGCTCGCCCACCTGTGTTTCGGTCTCCACCACAAAGCCTAAGCTCACCGCGTCCCCCATGCGCCCGGCCAGCAGGCCTAGTCCAAAAGCCCCGGCGTACCACAGGGGGTTCAGCAAAGAAGGCCGTGCGCCCAGCTCTTGCAAGCGCTGGGCAGTCCAGGCTAGGTGGTCGGTTTCTTCTTTGCAGGCTTGGGTAAAGTGGGCGCGCAGGGCTGGGTTGGGCGTAGCTAGGGCTTGCGCGGTGTACAGGGCTTGGGCGCAGACCTCACCCACGTGGTTCACGCGCATGAGGCTGGCGGCCAGGCGGGCATCCCGTGGGCTCAATGTGGTTGTCGCCTGCGCGGTGTCCTCGCCCAATGGTTTGGCAGGCGTGGCGCTGGTGGGTTGCGGGCAAGGGCGGTGGGCGTGCGCCATGGCAAACAGGGTGCGCAGGGCCGTATCGGCTGCGGTGAGGAGGGCGTCCATAGCGTTCCTTGCAAAGTACACAAAAGGGGTTGCTTGGAGTCTAGCGCGTACCGCCTGCAGGTGTGTCTGGCGAGTGCTGTGGGGGTGGGGATACAAATTGTTGCAAGCCTGCAACGAAAAGCGGGCGAAAATGCCTTTTTTTCATCGTTTCCGTTGCCATCCATCTGTGGGTCTGGTGCAATCACCTCAGCTTCCTAAAACGGGAGGTTGGCCCGGGACCCCGAACAATTCGGTCCGGAGTCCTTTGTTTAACCCTGGAGTATTTTTAAATGAAAAAAACCCTAATCGCCATGGCCGTGTTGGCCGCTTCTGGCGCTTCTATTGCTCAAGTTACTTTGTACGGTGTGGTTGGCGCTGGTTACCAGAACCAAAAAGCTACCGTCGTAACAGCTGGTACTGCTGTTGATACCCGTACTGACGGTATCGTTAACGTTGGCGCTATCGGCGGTGGCCGTTTCGGTATGCGTGGTACTGAAGATTTGGGCGGTGGTCTCAAAGCCAACTTCAACTTGGAAGCAACTGCTAACACCGCTGACGGTACAGCCACAGCTAGCAACACCACCACTGGTGTAAACCAACTGTTCAACCGTCAATCTTGGGTTGGCCTGTCTGGTGGTTTCGGTGAAGTGCAAATCGGTCGCACCTTTACCCCCTTGTACAACGTAGTCGGCGCATCTGACGTGTTTGATGATACAGGTATCTCTACCGTGAACCAGACTCCGAACAACCGCGTTTCTAACGCAGTGTTCTACACAACCCCCAACAGCTTGGGTGGTTTTGTGGTGCGGGCTATGTACGGCACTTTGGACACTGGTACTAATGCTGTACCTGCTGCTACAACATCGAATGGTCTGCGCGTTGGTTACGCTGCTGGTCCTTTCGCTCTCCACGTGGGTACTGGCATTATTGACACTACCGCTGGTGCTGTGACTGGTCGCAGTGATGGCTCCGCAATTAGCCTTACCTATGACTTCGGCGCTGCCAAGTTGTTTGCTGGTGCCGTAAAAGGTAAGAACCAAGCTAACGTCGGTATCGATACTTCCACTGAAAACACTGAATCCAACATTGGTTTGAGCGTGCCAATGGGTGCTATCACTTTGATGGGTGCTATCGGCCGTAATACCCGCACTCAAATTACCAATGGCGCTGAAGATGTTACCGCCACTGGTACCGGTGGTGATTGGGCTTTGGGTGCATACTACAACTTCAGCAAGCGCACAGTGGCTTACTTGAAGACCGGTGTGTTCAACAAGATCGACTTCGGCGGCGCTACAGTTAACCGTATCGAGACCAGCGCTACCCACATTGGTATTCGCCACTCCTTCTAATTTGACGCTGGCTTTGGCCAGTTGATGATTTGAAAAATAAAACTCCCGCTGCGGTAACGTAGCGGGAGTTTTTTTGTTTAATGCGTTTACCTATAATTTGCCTACGAATATCCGAATGCGCCGACGTAGCGCCGGCCGATTATTCGGTGTACTTCCGCTGATCACATGGACCAAAATTTTATTGTGCAATGTGTGAACACTGCACACGCTGCCAATGCGAAGCGTGAATTTGATACCGCAATTTGGTGGTGCAAACAAGCGGTTCAGATCGCGCCCAACTTCCCAGAAGCGTGGTTTAACATGGGCGTGGCTTTCAGCGGGCAAGGGCAACGCCAAGCGGCCATACATGCTTTAGAAAAAGCGCAGCAGCTCACACTGGCATCATCCCAGGCACAAAACAGCATCGGTTTTTACTTCACTCAACTTGAGGCTTATGGGCACGCACAGCAGTGCCTAGAGCGCTCCATTGCCTTGGCGCCAGACTTTGCTTTTCCTTGCGTCAATTTGGGTAAGTTGTGTGCAGTGCAAAAGCGCTTCGAGGATGCGGTGGCCCACTTCGAGCGGGCTATTGAACTTCAGCCGGACTTGGCTGCGGCCTATGTTAATTTGGGGGGCGTTCTTAACCAGCAAAAGAAACGCCCAGAAGCTCAGGCCGCTTGTCGCAAGGCCATAGAGCTTGACCTGCATTCTGCGGATGCGTGGAACAATTTGGGTTTGGTGCTTTTGGGGCAAAAGCACCATGCTGAGGCCGAAGCTGCAACGCGCAAGGCTATTGAGATTGAGCCTTCGTTTGCGGATGCATGGAACAATTTGGGTTTGGTGCTTTTGGGGCAAAAACGCCACGCTGAAGCTGAAATTGCAACGGCTAAAGCTATCGCGTTGAACCCCACCTCATATGAGGCTTGGAGCAATCGGGGGTCGATA
>JBIIYT010000248.1:0-4215 GCA_044346675.1 Rhodoferax sp.
GCCATGATCAAACAAGGCGTCTAGGGCCGCTTAGCCAATTCAGCTAAGTACGCCTCTAGCTGGTCGAAGGTGCCAGCCCAGCCCACTTGCAGCCCTGCAAAGCTGGCCTCAAAAGTGGCCACTTCAGTGGCGTTGGCCTCATGGGGCAGGTAGTGCAGGGTGAGGGTGGTTTGGCCATCCGCCTCTGTCAGCGTGGTGGTGGCTAGGGTTTGAGCTGGCCAGGTGGCTGACATGGGGTGGCGGGCAATGTTGCCTTGCGCGTCAGAAAACATTTGTATGGCCACCAGTTTGTCGGGCGGGCTAATTTCTACCAGCGTCCACTTGCCCCACATCTCAAACCCGTTGGGCGCTTTCATGCAGTAGTGAAAGGTGCCACCGGGGCGCAGGTTCATCACGCTGTGGGGCATGGTGAAGCCCTTGGGGCCAAACCAGTGCGCCATGTGCTCTTGCTGGGTGTAGGCTTTCCACACCACGTCGCGCGGGGCATTGAATGTGCGGGTGATGACGAATGGTGTGCTCATAGGGTTCCTCATCGGTAGAAACGCCCGAGCACTTGAGCCAAGCGCAGGAGTTCAGGCAAAGTGGTCGAACGACGCAAACCCATTGTGAACCGACGCGCCGCTGCCGTCTACTAGGCGCAGCCCGGGTTGCGCTTCTAAGCTGCCAATGCGCGTAACTGGCGTGGCGCTGCTGCTGGCGGCTGCTTGCACTTGCGCGCGGGCGCTAGGTGGGGCGGTGAATACCAGCTCGTAGTCGTCGCCACCCGCCAGCACGCATTGCAGGGCGAGCTGCTCCGCGGATTTTTGGTCAAATTGGTCTGGTGCCACCGTAATATCTGCGCGAGAAGCTAGTAAATCACTAGCAACTGACGTGTCAAGGGTGGCCCCCAAGCACGGGCCACTCTGCTCCAAAATGTGCCCCAGGTCGCCCAGCAGTCCGTCGCTGATATCAGCCGCCGCCGTGGCAATGCCCCGCAGCGCTATGCCTAATGCAGTGCGCGGCGCGGGTTGTTCCAGCCGCTGGCGGGCCTGGGCCAGCGCGGCGGGGGGTAATACAAAGCCCGCAGGCAGCCGCCCTTGCAGTGCCCGCAGCGCCAGCGCGGCGTCGCCCAGCGTGCCGCTCACATACACGTCGTCACCCACTTGCGCGCCGCTGCGCAACAGTGCCAGGCTTTGGCACTTCGATGCATCACCCACCACCGGCACCTCGCCAAACACGGTAATGCAAATGTTCAGTGGCCCACGGGTGGTGTCGCCCCCCACCAGTGTGCAACCGTGGGCATCGGCCAAAGCGAACAGGCCTTGGGCGAAGGGCGCTAGCCAAGCAGGGTCCGCCTGCGGCAGGGCCAGCGCCAAAGTAAAGCCCAGGGGCCGCGCACCGCAGGCGGCCAGGTCGCTCAGGTTGACTGCCAGGGCTTTGTGGCCCAGCGTGCGCGGGTCTACGTCGGGGAAAAAGTGGCGACCCGCCACCAGCATGTCGCTAGAAATGGCCAGCTGCATACCGGGTGCGGGCTGCAAGAGCGCGCAGTCGTCCCCCACGCCCAGCACCACGCGGCCTGCGGCAAGGGCGCCACCACGCAGCGCCTGAGAAGTCTGACCAGGCCGTGTGAAAAATTGGCGGATTAACTCAAACTCACCCACGCGCTGCTCCAAGTTGGCTTGATGTTCGGGTCATGGGAGTTCCCAGTTGGCTTAAGGCGCGGCCTCGCGCGCAGGCCAAAAAAAGCTCAAGGGCGCGTGGCGCACTCTTCCTGCAATGGCTTTGTAGATAGCGCCCCGGTCGGTGGCCGACACGTTGTGCGCCTGCAGCGCTACGCGGAACGCCAAGTAAAAACTCACCCCCAAGTTCAACACACCGATGAGCGGAATGCTCGCCACCGCCCACCACAGCGCGGGGCTGTGCACCACGCCCCAGCCCAAACTAGCGCAGGCCGCGGCCAGTTGCCCGGCCGACAGGGTGACGTGGCGTACATCCAAGCCCAGCCCCACAAAGGCCAAAATAGGCGGCACCAGCCCCAACATAAACCCTAGCGAAATATTGGCCGCAAAACCCGATATGTGGTGGCGCATAAAGTGTGCCCACGCATCGGCGCGTGGCGCTCCTAGCCAACGCGTGATGCGCGGGTTGTAGCGCATGGCAGAGTCCAGCCGGTGCAACACAAACCAGTTTTCCACCCAGCCCGCAATGATGCTGCTGGCAAACAAAAGCACCCCGGTAAAAGCCGCAAACAAGAGAGAAGGCCCCCACACGTTAAGCGAGTGCAGCACGTAGTGGGCGCGATCAGCGCTAATCATGGTTTGGCCTAGCAGGAGCTGCGCTGCGATAGACATCAGTACCACCACCGGAAATACCACCACCACATTGCCCAGCACCGCCGCCACTTGCGAGCGCACCAGGTGGCTTACTTCGTCCACAAAGGCCTCAATCGCGCCGGGCTGCGCGGTGTCTTTGAGCTTGGCTGCCATGGCGGGCGCGGTCATAGCGGGTTGCTTGGTGGCCAGCGTGAAATGCAGCAGCTGAATGACGACGAAGCTGGCGGCATACACCAGCCCTGACCAAAAGCCCAGCCAAAAAGCGGACAAGCCCAGCGCCATCACTGCAAATTTCATGGCAGTGGTGCCCGCCGTCAAAGCGCCGCCGCCAGCGGCCGCGACCAGCATGCGGGTGTACTCGGCCCGGGTGCGGGTAATGTAGTGCTCGCCTGTCTCGGAGCTGCGCTCGGCCGTTTTGGCGGCCAAGAGCGAGGAGCTTGCGGTAATGAGCGCGCCAATGCTGCGCTGCTCCTGCCCCACGCTTGCTAAGTGCGACAGCAGCCGCGCGCTGTAGCTGTAGGGCGGGTCGCCCAGCAGGCAGTCCAACAGCGCCCGTATGCGCAGCACCCGCTGGCGCAACTGGCGCAAGCGAAACACCAAGTCCACTGAGATGCCGTGCGAATCCAGGTGCGTGTACACCGACGCAGCCGCTTGGCGGCAAGCGTCTAGTTGTGTGCGAAAGTTGTTTGCGGCTAGCTCCACTGCCGCATCTTGCGCAGCCACCGCTGTGGCAACGCCGTTACCAGCGACATTGCCAACGTCATTTCGCCCGGGGCTGGCAAGCCATGCATCACGCAGCGTGTCAAAGCTGGCCGCCAGGGCGTGAAAGGGGCTGGCATCGCGGGCGCTCGCGCTCATGCGAAGCCGCATCTCAGGCGAAAACCCGGCAGCGCGTATTTGGCTGGTGCAGGCTGTGATGGCTTCCAGCAAAATGTTTTGCCAATGGGTCAGGCCGGGCTTAGACCACGCGTTTTGCCCATCCGTAGGAGCGCTGAGCAAGCGGGCTAGCCGCTCCAGCGTCGCATCCGGCAGGGCGCTTAGCCACTGCGCGTCTAGCGGGCTGGGCATGGCCAGGGCAAATAGCTCGCAGGCATCGGCAGTCTCGGGCGATGCAGGTAGCAGCTTGCGGTGCAGCCGCTCTACCAGCTCGCTCACAAAGGCATTGCGCGAAGCAAAGCCGTAGTCGCACAGCAGCGTGGTGCCGTTTACCGCGCCCAGCAGCTTGCGCCACCACAGCTGCAGGCGCGCGGTGGTATCGGGCCGGGCTTCCAGCACATCTAAGAAAATGTTGACCCGCGCTACAGCCTGCTCAGTAGAGTTGCCCCCGCGTATCCACTCTAGCAAGGCAATCAGCCACAGGTGGCGTTGCACTAGGTCAGCGTCGGGCTGCAGGCTTTCTAGAAGCGCCACCAAATCGGGCCACAGCGGCAGCGCCGGTGGGCGGGTGCTTAGGTCTGTACTTGGCTGGGGTGGGGTGTTGCTCATTAATGCAGGGTGCGCTTGCCGCCGGGGCCGCCTATGTCGGCGTCGCTTAATGCGTCCAGCACAAACAAGGGTACCTCGGCGTCAAACTTCTCACCGTCTTCTGCCACACAAAAGAAGCTGCCGTGCATGGTGCCTGTGGGGGTGCGTAGCCGGGTGCCGCTGGAATACTCAAACGACTGGCCCGGCTTGAGCAGGGGCTGCTGCCCCACCACGCCCAGGCCTTTGACCTTTTCGGTCAGGCCGTTGGCGTCGTTCACATTCCAGGTGCGCGAGATGAGTTGCGCCGCCACGTCACCCGTGTTGGTGATAGTGATGGTATAGGCAAACACATACAAGCCCTCGTCGGGGGCGGACTGTTCGGGCAGGTGGCGGGGCGTGACTTCCACCGTAAATTGGTATTTGGATGGGTGTGTAGGCA
>JBIIYT010000250.1:0-4200 GCA_044346675.1 Rhodoferax sp.
GCAGCAACAGCGCACGGGTGAAGCATTGGTGCTGGGGCAGTCAGGCGTGATTTTGGCCGTGGGCGATACCTTGGTAACTGGGCTGGGCGGTAGATTGGTGGGCCTTAATCCGGCGAATGGCAACACGCGTTGGTCGGCGCCGATTGCTACCAGTCGTGGGGTTAACGAGATTGAGCGGCTGGTGGACTTGGTTGCAGGAGTCAGCCGTGACGGTCAACAGATTTGTGTTCGTGCCTTTCAGTCCGCAGTGGGTTGTGTAGACACCAGTAAGGGTGGGGTGACCTGGGTGAAGCCAGCGTTTGGCTTTGCGGGCCTTCACGGCAATGCAAACACCCTAGTGGGAACAGAGAAGGATGGAAAAGTCGTGGCATGGCGCCGCACTGACGGAGAGGTTTTGTGGACGTCGGAGCGCTTGCGCTATCGGGCTTTGTCAGCTCCGCTGATGGTGGGCCAATTGATCGTGGTGGGTGATGAATCCGGCATGGTGCATTTCTTGTCGCGTGAAGATGGCGCTGCATTAAATCGCCTTCCCACGGACGGTTCGGCCGTAGTTGCCGCCCCCGTTTTGGTAGGAAACACGGTCGTGGTGGTAACCCAGGCTGGTGGCGTGTTTGGCTTTAAGCCTGAATAATTGGGCTTGATGCAATGAAACCCGTAATCGCCTTGGTGGGGCGGCCCAATGTGGGCAAGTCGACCCTTTTCAACCGCTTAACCAAGACGCGCGACGCCATCGTGGCCGACTTTGCGGGCCTGACCCGCGACCGCCACTATGGCAACGGTAAGCAAGGCGCGCATGAATTTATCGTGATCGATACCGGCGGTTTCGAACCCGATGCCGCTAGCGGCATCTACAAAGAAATGGCCAAACAAACCCGCCAGGCCGTAGCCGAGGCGGATGTGGTGATCTTTGTGGTGGATGCCCGTGCAGGCATTTCTGCACAAGACCATGAGATTGCTAAATACTTGCGGAAACTGGGCAAGCCCTGTGTGCTCGTAGCCAATAAGGCCGAAGGCATGGTGGCGGGTGGGCAACTCGTTGAGTTTTTTGAGCTGGGGTTGGGGGAGGTTATCCCCGTGTCGGCAGCACATGGTCAGGGAATTAAACCGCTGGTAGAGCATGCCCTAGGGCCAATGGCGCGGCGTGATGCCGATGCACCAGAAGAAGTGCAAGACCCCACGGTGATCAAGCTAGCAGTGGCTGGCCGCCCCAACGTGGGCAAGTCCACGCTCATCAATACCTGGTTAGGCGAGGAGCGCCTAGTAGCGTTTGACTTGCCCGGCACCACGCGTGACACCATATCGGTGCCCTTTGAGCGCAATGGCCAGCGTTTTGACCTGATTGACACGGCGGGCCTGCGCCGCAAGGGGCAAGTGTTTGAAGCCATTGAAAAATTTTCGGTCGTCAAAACCTTGCAGGCCATCGAATCTGCAAGCGTGGTATTGCTGTTGATTGACGCCACGCAAGGGGTGACTGATCAAGACGCGCATATTGCGGGCTATATTTTGGAGTCGGGTCGTGCCGTGGTCATCGCGGTTAACAAATGGGATGCTGTTGACGAATACCAACGCGAGCTGGTCAAGCGCTCTATGGAAACGCGCTTGGGCTTTCTCAAGTTCGCGGCCATGCATTTCATTTCTGCCAAAAAGCGCCAGGGCTTGGGACCGGTGTGGGACTCGGTGGCGCAAGCGCACCGAGCAGCCAACTGCAAAATGTCCACCCCGGTGCTAACCCGTTTGTTGTTAGAAGCAGTGCAGTTTCAAACCCCGAAGAAGACGGGGGTGTATCGCCCCAAGTTGCGTTACGCCCACCAAGGTGGCATGAACCCGCCCATCATCATCATCCATGGCAACTCTTTGGATCAGGTGACTGACGCCTACAAACGTTTTTTAGAAGGCAGATTTCGCAAAGAGTTCGACTTGGTGGGCACTCCTTTGCGCATCCAGATGAAGTCTTCGGAAAACCCCTATGCAGAAAAAGGCGATCGGTAAATATTTGCCGCCCTTTAAAATCAAGTCTTGTAAATTGGCTTTATCGCCTTAATTTCTGAGGATGGTTCACGGTGTGGTATCGTGAGTCCCTCTACATTTTCAACACGGAGAATATCGTGAATAACAAAGGGCAATTGCTGCAAGATCCGTTCCTCAACGCACTGCGCAGGGAGCACATTCCGGTGTCCATTTATCTGGTCAATGGAATCAAATTGCAAGGCCAAGTCGAGTCGTTTGATCAGTATGTAGTGCTACTGCGCAATACAGTCACCCAAATGGTTTACAAGCACGCTATCTCTACTATTGTTCCCGGCCGCGCGGTTAATTTGGCCGCCCCGGCGGGTGACGAAGCGCCTGCAGCCTAAGTCGCCAGGCGACTTAGCTCGCCTGTGCTGACTTCGTTTTTCGTTTCATTCCCCGTTTGACTGCTACACACAAAGCCCCTGAAGCCCCAACCATTTTGGTCGGGGTTGACTTGGGTCTGCCCAATTTTGACGGTGAACTCGAGGAATTGGGCCTTTTGGCACAAACTGCAGGCTTAACGCCGGTGGCCCGCATTACTTGCAAGCGCAAGGCCCCCGATGCGGCGCTGTTTGTGGGCTCTGGTAAGGCGGACGAAATTAAACAATTGGCGACCCAACTTGGGGCTACAGAGATATTGTTCGACCAGAGCCTAAGTCCCAGCCAACAACGCAATTTGGAACGGCTGCTGGAGCTCCCTGTCAACGACCGCACTTATCTTATTTTGGAAATTTTTGCCCAACGTGCCCGCAGCCACGAGGGTAAGTTGCAGGTAGAACTGGCACGCCTGCAGTACTTAAGCACACGCTTAGTGCGGCGCTGGTCGCATTTGGAGCGCCAGCGTGGTGGCATTGGTACGCGAGGCGGCCCAGGTGAAACCCAGATTGAGCTCGATAGACGCATGATTGGCGAGACCATCAAACGCACCAAAGAGCGGCTGAGCAAAGTAAAGCGCCAGCGCCATACCCAAAGGCGCCAACGCGAGCGCCGCGATGCCTTCAACATATCGCTCATTGGCTACACCAATGCAGGCAAATCAACCTTGTTCAATGCCTTGGTCAAGGCCCGTGCCTATGCAGCAGACCAACTTTTTGCGACCTTAGACACCACCACACGCCAACTCTATCTGGGTGAGGCCGGACGTTCAGTGTCTCTGTCGGATACGGTGGGGTTTATTCGTGACTTGCCACATGGTTTGGTAGACGCCTTTCAGGCCACGCTGCAAGAGGCCGTCGATGCCGATTTGTTGTTGCACGTTGTAGATGCATCCAACCCCAACTTTGTCGAGCAAATTGCCCAAGTGCAACGGGTGCTGAAAGAAATTGGCGCGCAAGATATTCCACAGTTACTGGTGTTCAATAAGATTGATGCGTTAGATGCGGAGCACCAACCGGTGCGCGAAGAAGATACCTTTGAGATCGATGGCGTGCAAACACCGCGTATCTTTGTCAGCGCCAAAGACCTTGCGGGAATCAAAACGCTGCGTCAGCGCCTAGCGCAGATTGCGGCTGCTGATGCTGCCTTAGCCGACGCCAGTGATCTTGCCTTGGGGCATAGCCCTCAGAGTTTTGGGGCCGAGTTTTGATTTGGCACAATACCTACCTTACACGAGAGACGACGAAATGAAACTACGCATGCGCACTGTTGAATGGTCCGGCTGGCCGCAATGGCTCAGGGGGATGTTTAACCTGAATGACCCACAGTGGGGACGTGGATCTGACAAGCCACCGCAGGAAGGTAGCAAAGTCGAGGAACCTAAGCCGCAAACGGATTCTCCGACGCGCCCCAACGACGCTAATCCTGGTAGCGGGCGCCAAGGCAATGCCAACGCTGGACCTCCAGATCTCGATGAGCTATGGCGCGACTTCAATCGTAAACTCGGCGGCCTGTTTGGTGGCAACCAGCCGCCAAGGGGCAGCGGTAACGCTGGAGGCAATGGTTCTGGCGGTGGATTTCAACCTGATATGAAAAACGCAGGTCTTGGTGTGGGTTTGATCGCTGGTGTGGCAGTGTTGATCTGGTTGGCCACCGGTTTCTTTATTGTGCAAGAGGGGCAGCAAGCCGTGATTACCCAGTTTGGCAAGTACAAGACCAGCGTCAATGCAGGCTTCAATTGGCGCTTGCCCTATCCGATTGAACGGCATGAATTGATTTTCGTCACCCAGATTCGATCGGTTGATGTGGGCAAAG
>JBIIYT010000249.1:0-4200 GCA_044346675.1 Rhodoferax sp.
TCTTGGTAGATTTTTCCATGTTTAGACCTTCGTGAATTTGGAGGGAGATATTTACCCAATAGAGCCGTCATTGCCTATTCGGACCGCCTCAATTGGGGATTGAACTTCTTGGGGATAAGAGGACTCTTCGAACATAAAAAAAGGACATTGCCTTCAGGCGCAGTCCTTGATTAAGTGAGGATGTTTTTTGTGACTCAACACACAACCTACTGATCAAAAGTCTAGGCTTTTCCCACTAAGCCAAAAACTCTCAAAAAAATTGGTGGGACCTGCGGGGGTCGAACCCACGACAAACGGATTAAAAGTCCGCTGCTCTACCAACTGAGCTAAGGTCCCAACAGATAAATACAAATTAAATTGTCATTACCTGCGAAGCCTCAAATTATAACGTTTATTTTTGTCATCTCGGCCTCATTGCGAAATTTTATCCATCACCCATCCGGCAGCACACATTCCAAACACCGAAGTCACACTCACCAACGAACCATAGCCATGACAATTAAGAGTTCTATCAATTGGCGCCACACAAGCACTACTTGGCGGTGCAACTGCTTCACGGCTAAACACGCACGTCACACTTAACTTTTTCCCGCTTTGGGGTGCACCATATGTTTTGCGCAGTCTGTAGCGAACTTGTGCCAACAAGGGATCGTGCGTCGTTTCACTCAGATCGCCAATATCTACTTTGTGTGCATGCCGTTTACCACCAGCGGCACCAACTGAGATAAAGACACGCTTAGTGCGCCGTGCCCAGTCGGCCATAGCTGTTTTAGACTTCACTTGGTCACAAGCATCAATGACGGCATCCACGCCATTCGGCAATATCGCTGGCCAATTCTCTGGCACAACGAACTCATCTAAACAGGTGACTTGGCATGCCGGGTTGATCAGCGCAATACGCTGTTGCATAGCCAATACCTTAGACATGCCAACACTCGGGGTTATCGCATGGACCTGACGATTGATGTTGGATTCCGCCACATGGTCCATATCGATGAGAGTGAGTCGCCCTACCCCACTGCGGGCCAGCGCCTCTGCCGCCCAAGAGCCAACTCCACCGATACCGACCACCACAACATGTGCGCTTCGCACCTTCTGGGCTGGCACATCACCGTACAGGCGGTCCAAACCAAAAAAGCGCCGTGTCAAATCAACAGCATCTGCGTCGATGGTCAGCTTAGCGGTTGGCACAAACGTAAAGGCCGAATACCGTTATTTGATGCGAGCAAGTCGATCCTTGGCCGCTAATGCCGCCTCAGATCTAGGATGCTTAGACACCAACTCTTCCAAGGTCTTCTTGGCACCTCTGTTGTCTCTGAGCTCGAGCTGGCAATTGGCAACGGCTAACAAGGCTTCTGGCACGCGCATATGCTCAGGGGCCTGGGCTACCAAGGAACGAAAGTTCACCATCGCTTCTTTGTAATCTTTGGTGGCGTACTGGGCGTTTCCTAACCAAAAAAGGGCCGACGGGCGATAGCCTGTTTGCACATATCGGTTTAAAAAATCAACCAGAGCTATTTGCGCATTGGCAAACTCGCCTCGGCGGAAAATCGCAAGGCTTGCCTCGAAATCACGTTTTTCAGTCGGGTCTGCCAAGAAATCGCTACCATCGATGGTGACGCGGGTAGGTTCGAGCTTGCGCAGACGGTCATCTGCAGCTTGGACCGCATCCTTTTGGCGTCGCTGTAGCTCGGCTACATCGCGGGCCATTTGTTCGTCTTGACCACGTAGCTTCGCCAAGTCGGCGCGCAGGGCCTCCAACTGATTTTGCAGCTCAATCAAGCTGCGCCGTAACTGGACTCCATCATCCGTTGCGCGACGGAGCTCTTCCGCCATTTTTTGGTCTGATTCGCGCCTTAGTGCCTCAGCTTGTTGACGCTCTTTCCTCAGGGTTTCAGTTTGTTGGCGCAAATCCAAAATTGCTCGACGCGCCTCTTCATCCTCAAAAAGACCCGCCCAAGCACCTCCGGCCAGCGACCACAGGATCAGGCAATAGAGGACTCCGGCTCTGAGCTTGGGTAAACGCATTGGCACAAACCTCATCGATAGCTAATCTCTGCACGGCGATTCTTTTCCATAGCGGCATCGGAATTGCCCACGACCGCAGGCTTCTCCTTGCCAAAGCTCACCGCTTCAACTTGACTTTCGCTCACGCCCTGTAAAACCAAGGCGCGACGAACGGCCTCTGCCCTTTTTTGCCCCAAGGCAAGGTTGTATTCGCGTCCACCACGCTCATCGGTGTGGCCTTCCAAAACAACTTTCTTATTCTTATCGGCTCTGATAAAACGGGCATGGGCCTCAATCACCGCCTGAAATTCGGAACGAATCGCAAAACTATCGTAGTCAAAATAGACAGTACGAGTTGCCAAACGCATCGCCAAGTCTTTGTCCGCCTGGCTCAGGTCTACGCTTTTCACGTTGTTGCTGCCCACGGCAGAGCCGGTACCCGACTGAGTCCCGGCACCGGTATCGCCCATCACGTTTGCGGAGCCTGTAGAGGATCTATCCTCTACCGGAGTGTTGTCTAACTTTACTGAGGAGCCACACGCAGCCAACAATACCGCAACAGCCAGCGTCGATATCAAACGGTTCATTCCAATACTCCTAATAAAATTACAGTTACTTTTGTAGAGGGCCCCAATCGGGCTCTCGAATATCGCCATTTTGGCCGGCAAGCCGTGCCTTTATTTTTCCATCGATCGTCGACGTCATCAACGCCTCTCGCCCTTGCTGCTGAGTGGCGTAAATAATCAGGCGACTATTGGGTGAAAAGCTCGGATTCTCGTCGGCCGAGGTGTCACTAATGGCATTACTAGTGCCCGACGCCAAATCCATGACATGCAATTTAAATGCCCCGCTCACCCGGGAAATGTACACAAGCCACTTGCCATCGGGACTCAGAGACGGAGATATATTGTAAGTACCTGCAAAAGTCACTCGCTCTGCATTCCCACCGCTCACGGGCATCCGGTAGATCTGCGGCGAGCCACCACGGTCGCTCACGAAATAGATGGTTTTGCCGTCGGCGGTAAAAGTGGGTTCCGTATCGATCGACGAGGACTGCGCCAGCCTTCTAGGTTCGCCACCACCAGCCGCATCAATCAAGAAAAGCTGCGAGCCGCCATCACGACTCAAAGTGGCCGCCAGAGTTTTACCATCTGGCGACCATGCTGGCGCGCTGTTAGAGCCCTTGAAATTGGCCACCAAACGTCGCTTTCCAGAGGCAACATCATGGACAAAAATCACAGGCTTTCGAGACTCGAAAGATACGTACGCGAGCTGCGCACCATTGGGAGACCAAGAGGGCGAAATGATTGGCTCGGGACTGTTCAATGCACTTTGGGCGTTCTCGCCATCGGCATCGGCAACCCACAAACTGTAGGACTGCCCTGCTTTTGTCACGTACGCAATACGAGTCGAAAAAACGCCCACGTCTCCGGTCAACTTTTCATACACAAAGTCAGCCACACGGTGCGCGACCAATCGCAGTTCACCCGGAGTGGCAACATAGCTCTTCCACCCTAAATCTTGCCCTTTGACGACATCCCAAAGACGAAAACGAATATCAAAACGCCCATCAGCGAGTCGGCTAATGCTACCCGTCACCAAGGCATCAGCACCATTTTGACGCCATAAGGACACATCGGGGCGCGCAAGCTCGTCTATAGGTGCATTGCCAGCCTCGACGATGCGAAATTGGCCGCTGCGCTCTAAATCAGCGCGTACGATCGAACCAATTTTTTGCGGCGCGGCATCATCGCCGCGAAAGCTAGCCACGGCGACAGGAATCTGCGTGAGCCCGACCCCAGAAACCTCGACACGAAACTGAGCCACAGCACTAAAGCTCAGCAAGCCAAGAAACAACCCTGATAAGAATTTATTCATTGTCTAAGAAACTATCTCCATCTATTGACGATCATCTCTTCGCCGCCCAAGCTTTGCAGGTAACCTTCGGTTGCAATGACTTGACGCGTCTGCATTCGATCCATGACGCGCTGCGCGTTACTCGACGCATGATCTCTGCTGGACTCCGCGTGCCACAAATGGTAGACCTCCGTGGCACAAAATCCATTTTTTCTTGCGACACCAGCATTGTGCATGCGCAAAACGAAATCTGCATCCTCATGCCCCCAGCCGACAAACGATTCATCAAACCCGTTTACCCGCTCAAAGTCAGATCGCCAAACTCCCATTCACCGG
>JBIIYT010000251.1:0-4192 GCA_044346675.1 Rhodoferax sp.
CCGTCCGTGCGCGCGTGAATATGGATGAGTTCATGACGCAGCAATGCCACGAGACTATTCATGCCAATCACATCGTATTTGGGTATAAGTTGAGCTAATTCAATTAGCGTGTTAAACGCGGCAACGGGCTCTTGACTCATCGTGTTGTTATTTGCTCCAGGGTTTCGTACCCCTTGTTGGGTTATTTGAAAATTCTTGACGGAGCTAGGAAGCGGCAATACTGGCTGTACATTCATGATCTATCCCTTCAAACCTAGACTGTAAAGCTGCATGGTAATTAACTGCCACAATAGTTTCAGCGAGCAGTTGCAAAATTCCAACGATCCAATCCTTTCTGGTGGTGAACCAGGTGCTGTTCAGGAAGCTGGATGACATATCCCAACCAGCGCAGCCATCTGGGTGTGCGCAAGTTGGAGTGATGAAACATTTCCAGTATCGATTCGATCAGCAGCACCCCCAGCAAAGCGCCGACACTGGCCCCGAGTAATTTACCAACCAGCAGTATCACCAATGAATCCACCAGCATTTCCAGCGGGTGTCGCCAAAAGGTCACTCTGGAATCCATGTGGGTGGGCGCGTGATGCATGTAATGCACGTAGTGCCAGAGCACGCGGTTGCTGTGCCGGATGCGGTGGTACCAGTAAGCGACAAAGGAGTAGCAGGCGTACATCAGCAGCGCTGCTTTCCAGGTCGCCATGCCTGTTAAAAACTGCCAGACTGGTGGAATTTCCAGCCATGCGGCCATCAATCCCATCAGCCAGATAGCCGAAAACAAGGTTAAGGTGCACCAATGGACAAACCACGCTTTGTGAACCGGAAAACTTCTCGCCGGTCTGACCCTTTCGAGTAGCAATAGTCCTGCAAATAAAGTTAATTGCACCAAGGTTAATTCATACATTCTCAATACCTCCGTCGTTGGTTAAGGGGTATCAAGAATACATAGTCCCAGTGTTTTGCGTCTTAACCTTGAGCACTTCGGGCCCTACATCAAGCGCCCCGTAGCGTTTTTTAGCCCCCCACTTTGGCGTGGTTACGGCTAATATTGACGTCGTGTTTGGTAAAGCAACCGTGAACAAGCAGCTGCGCATCAAAGCACCCAAAAAATGGCCGGCCGTGTTTACACAGGCAAGCTTGGATTTGGGAAGCCACCAACCTCAATAGCCTCACGTTTTACCAGTCACTCGTGGTGGGCTTATTTTGCGCAGCATTACTTACTATGCTGGAGAAAAAATATGTCCCTCACCACCCAAGCCCCAGTGGCCCAACGCGCACACCCTGCGCACTACACCTTGCCTGACTTTGTAGAAGCACGCATGTATGCACACCACACAGAGCGCGTAGAAAAGCTCTGGGGTGGGAGCCACTTGCTGCATGGCCGCGCGCCTGGGCCCGATGCCATTCACCTGTCCAGTAACGATTATCTTTGCCTGGCCGGGGAGCCAGAATTAATTAATGCGCAGACACGTGCGTTGAACGGCGCAGACCACGATCTGCTGATGTCTGCCGTGTTTTTACATGGGGACAACCCGCAAAGCCGACTGGAAAAAAAGTTTGCCGCCTATCTAGGTTCGCAGGACGGCCTGCTAAGCCAATCGGGCTGGTGCGCCAATGTGGGGCTCATCCAGAGCTTGGCCGGGCCTACCGTGCCGGTGTACCTTGACATGCAGGCCCACGCATCCCTATGGGAGGGGGCACGGGCGGCTGAGGCGCGGCCTGTGCCCTTCATGCACAACGACTGCACCCATCTGGAGCGGCAGGTTCAAAAATATGGGCCCGGTGTCATCGCGGTCGACTCCGTGTACAGCACCAATGGCAGCGTGTGCCCTATTTTGGAAATACTGGAAATCGCAGAAAGAACGGGCTGCATTTTTGTGGTGGATGAGTCCCACTCGCTCGGCACGCATGGCCCTGGTGGTGCGGGGCTTGTGGCGCAACTGGGCCTGAGTGCGCGCGTTCACTTCATCACCGCTTCCTTAGCCAAAGCGTTTGCCGGGCGCGCGGGCTTTGTCACCTGCACTAGCCGCTTCAAAGAATATTTCTCGGGGGAAGCACGTCCGGCCATTTTTAGCTCATGCCTGTTGCGACACGACCTCGCGTGGTTCAACGCAGTATTAGAGAAAATGCCGCACATCGAAGACCGAAGAATTCGACTCAAGAAGACCGCCACCACACTGCGCAACAATTTGGCGGAGCTTGGCTACAACGTATCCGAAGGGTCGGAACAAATCATTGCACTGGAGGCGGGGCTCGAACCGCAAACCATGGTGCTTCGCAATGCCTTGCAAGAAAATGGGATTTTTGGGTCCGTTTTCTGCGCCCCGGCCACAGCGAAAAATCGCTCCTTGGTTCGCCTCACCGTGAACTCGGGAATTACCGAAGTAGAAATCAACCAGATTATCTCCGTGTGTGAGAACATACGTGATCGTGTGAATTTGCGAGATTGGCCATCAACGCATCGACTCAAGCGCAGCCGCACCGTGTGTTGAGCTTGGCTTGACTACGAGCGCGCACTCTGTGCCATGCAATCTAAAAAACCGCCCAAACCAGATGAGAATGATGCATGGCAAAAAAACACTTTTCCCTACCTAAAACCACGCTCGGGGACCGCCTTAAGTTCGTTGTCAAGCGTCCGTTTATGAGCAGCAATGGCGAGGGCGCGCAGGCCAACCGGCTTATGTTCATGGGCGGGCTCGCGCTGGTATGCCACCCTTTTTACTATTGGGTGTGGGCCTATGTGTTTCCGCAGCCCTATGAAAATGTGGCACTCCGAGTGACGAGCATGGCATGGGCAGTGCCTTGTTTCTTTGCTAAGCAACTGCACCGCAAGAAATGGTTCCAAGCGTATTTTTTTGCTGCAATCACTTATACGCTTCCATTCTTCTTTACGTTTATGTTTTTGATGAATTCAGGTGCCGCCGTATGGTCACAGTCGCTCTTGGTCGCCCTCGTTATTCTTTTGCATTTTGATGGGAAATTTGCCGCTGGGTCTTTCACCATTGGCACGCTGTGCGCGTATCTTGCCTATGTAGCCGTGACGGGAAACCTTGACTGGCCGCAAAAGGATGCATTGGCCAGCCTGCCCATCGTCGCATTCGCAGTCCTCAGCATCTCCATCGTCAAAATTGGGCGCAGCATATTGATGGAAGAAAAGCTGCATGGCATGGCGGCGGCCTTGGGTGTTATATCGCACGAGCTGCGTACCCCGCTTCGCAGCGTTGACGCCAGTGCCCGTGGTTTGCGGCGGTACTTGCCTGCATTGGTGGAGTTTTTCCAAGCCAACCATCCAGGGGCAAGCTCAGAGGCACTGTCCGCAGAGCGCCTAAGCATGATGGAGCCTGCACTGGAGCGCATTCGGTCTGAAGTACGCCATATGAATAGCTCTATTGACCTGCTGTTAGCCAATACCGCAGACACGCGCAGAAAAGTGCACCTCACGCAGCACATGACCCTTGAGGCCTTGGTGGTCAAGGCCATGGAGCGCTACCCTTTTGAAAGCGCCGCCCAGCGTGCCTTGGTGCATACCGAATTTCGCTCCCATGACTGGATCAACTGCAACGAAGACTTGGGTATGATGGTCTTGTTCAATTTGTTCAAGAATGCCTTGCATGCCATTGCAAGGGCAGGCAAAGGCGAGATTAGCGTGACAACGGACAACACGACCGGTACGAATCGTTTGATTTTCCGCGATACGGCTTGCGGCATACCCGCAAGCCAGTTGCCTTATATATTTCGGCGTTTTCATGCGCATCCGCCGGGGTCTGGCACGGGCATCGGTTTGGCCTTTGTGCGCGACACGCTGGATGCGTGGGGCGCCACCATTTCTTGCCACTCCAAAGAGAACGAGTACATGGAATTTGTGATCCAGTTCCCCTTTACTAAACCACCGCTTCTATGAAAATTACCCTACCCGTGTACCAGCACCCCACCTTGGTCGTGTTGGTGGACGATAACCGCTCGTTGATCGAGAGTATTGAGTTTCAAATGAACCCCATGATCGCGGTGAAAAGCTTTCAGGATGCCCATGAGGCGCTAGGTTGGTTGCACGCTGTGCATGACGTGGGGCAGCGCAAGTTTTTGCCGATTCGTGTGGGCTATGACCAAGAGATACCGTCGTTTGAGCGACGCACCATCTCACTGGATGTGGATGGGGTGTACCGCATCGCGCTTGATGCGCACAGGTTTTATGCGTCTG
>JBIIYT010000252.1:0-4191 GCA_044346675.1 Rhodoferax sp.
TAGCAGTTCTACGGAAGCGTAGAACGCATCCATGTCCAGGTGGGCGATGCGGCGGGGCTGGGGGCTCATGCTCATTGGCGCTAAGCATAGCGTGACGTGATCCTAGGCGGGAGAGTGCTGCGGGGCACGGCGTTTTTGCGCAGGTAAAGGAGGAGCCTGCGCAGCAGGCGGGGGACACGGAGCAAAAATGCCGTGCCCCGCAGCACTCGGTCACGCGCGTGGCATTCAGGCGTACAAAAGGCTAGTAGCTGCCCGGCAGCAATATGCCCTTGTCTACGTTCTGAATATTGGTATGCCCGCAAAAAGCCATGGTGATGTCGAGCTCTTTGTGAATAATTTGCAAGGCCTTGGTCACACCCGCTTCGCCCATAGCCCCTAAGCCGTATACAAAAGCCCGGCCAATCATGGTGCCACGCGCGCCCAGGGCCCAGGCCTTGAGCACGTCTTGCCCGCTTCGTATGCCGCCGTCCATCCACACTTCGATTTGCGAGCCCACCTCGGCCACTATTGCGGGTAGCGCAGAGATGCTGCTAGGCGCACCGTCCAGCTGCCGTCCGCCGTGGTTGCTCACCACAATGGCATCCGCCCCGCTGGCCACGGCTAGGCGGGCATCCTCAGCATCTGCAATGCCTTTGAGAATGAGCTTGCCGCCCCACTGGTCTTTGACCCACTTCACATCGTCCCAGGACAAGCGGGGGTCAAACTGCTCATTGGTCCACACGGCCAGCGACGTCATGTCGCTTACCGCATCTACATGGCCCACCAAGTTGCCAAAACTGTGGCGCTTAGTGCTTGCCATGCCTAAGCACCAGCGGGGCTTCATCATCAGGTTAATGATGTTGGCTATTGTTGGCCGGGGTGGGGCGGTGAGGCCGTTTTTCAAATCTTTGTGGCGCTGGCCTATTACTTGCAAATCGAGCGTGAGCACCAGCGCACTGCAGCGCGCGGCGCGGGCCCGCTCAATCATCCTGGCCATGGCCTTGCGGTCGCGCATCATGTAGAGTTGGAACCAAAACGGGGCCGAAGTGTTCTGGGCAACGTCTTCAATAGAGCAAATGCTCATGGTGGACAGGGTGAACGGAATGCCAAATTTTTCTGCGGCACGCGCGGCATGTATTTCGCCATCGGCATGCTGCATGCCGGTTAGGCCCACGGGGGCAATGGCCACGGGCATCTGGGCAGCTATGCCCACCATCTTGGTGGCGGTGCTGCGGTTTTCCATGTTCACCGCCACGCGCTGGCGCAGTTTGATTTTTTGGAAGTCGTCGGAGTTGGCGCGGTAGGTGCCCTCGGTCCATGAGCCTGAATCCGCATAGTCGTAAAACATGCGGGGCACCCGCTTCTGGGCTAATACGCGCAGGTCTTCAATGTTGGTAATGACGGGCATGACGGTCTCCTGTGTTGTGTGCGCATGGTACGCGTGGCGAGCGGGGTGGCGCGTGAAATATGGTGTTTATCGATTGAAATTTTTGAAAACCACAACTATAAGTTTTTTGCATAACCATGCTTTTAAACAGTATTGGCCTATTTGCGAAGTTCTCACTACAGTGCGTTTATTGAAGTTCGCAAGCACCCCAAAACACCCATCAACCCAAGGAACTGCCATGACCCAACGCACCCGTACCGAGCACGATTTTCTAGGCGACAAGCAAATCCCCATGACCGCCTATTGGGGCGTGCACACCGCCCGCGCGGTGGAAAACTTCCCCATCTCGGGCACCGCCATTTCGGCCATGCCTGATTTGATTCGGGCCTTTGGCTTCGTAAAAAAAGCCGCCACCCGCGCCAACGTAGAGCTGGGCTGCCTGAGCAAAGAGCGCGGTGACGCTATTCTGGCCGCGTGTGATGACCTCATTGCTGGCCTGCACCACAGCGAGTTTGTGGTGGACGTGATTCAAGGCGGCGCAGGTACCTCTACCAATATGAACGCCAACGAGGTCATTGCCAACATTGCGCTGGAAAAGCTAGGCCACCCCAAGGGCCACTACGAGGTGCTGCACCCCAACGACCACGTGAACGCGTCGCAAAGCACCAACGACGTGTACCCCACCGCTGTGCGTTTGTCCTTGTGGTTCGCCATCGAAGGCTTGCTGGGCGCGATGGCCGAGCTGCGCGTGGGCTTTGCCGACAAGGCGCATGAGTTCAAAAACGTGCTCAAAATTGGCCGTACCCAGTTGCAAGACGCCGTGCCCATGACGCTGGGCCAAGAGTTTTCTACCTACGCGGTCATGATTGAAGAAGACGAAGCCCGGCTGCGCGAGGCGCGTGCTTTGATTGAAGAAATCAACCTAGGCGCTACTGCCATTGGCACTGGCATCAACACCCCCAAGGGCTATGCAGACATCGCCTGCCGTTATTTGGCGGTGGAGAGTGGTGTGCCAGTCAAGAAGGCCCACAACCTGATTGAAGCCACGCAAGACACCGGGGCCTTTGTGCAACTCTCGGGTGTGCTTAAGCGGGTGGCCACCAAGCTCAGCAAAATTTGTAACGATTTGCGCTTGCTCTCCAGCGGCCCGCAAGCAGGCTTTGGCGACATTAAGCTGCCTGCGCGCCAAGCAGGCTCCAGCATCATGCCGGGCAAGGTGAACCCTGTGATCCCTGAGGTGATGAACCAAGTCGCTTTTGAAGTGATTGGCAACGACATGACCGTGACCATGGCTTCTGAGGCGGGGCAGTTGCAGCTCAACGCCTTTGAGCCCATCATGGGCTGGAGCCTCTTTAAGAGCATCAAGCATCTCAAACAAGGCTGCCGCACACTCTTGAACAACTGCGTGGTGGGCATTGAGGCTAACCACGAGCTGCTGGCCAAGCGGGTGCGCGAATCCGTCACGCTGGTAACCGCATTGAACCCCATCATTGGTTACGAAAAATCTGCCCTCATTGCCAAAACGGCTATGGCCACCGGCAAGCCCATTGGTGAGGTGGCCGAGTCGCTGGGCATCATGACCGCCCGTGAACTGGAAGCACTGCTGGTGCCAGACAAGCTGACCCAGCCCATCTAAGCCCGTAGGCAAAAACCCTGTGCGGCCCCCTACTAGAATGGCCGCATGGTTTCAATCACTCACACTTCCAGGCTAGTTGGGTTCAGGCTCACAGCCTGTGTGGCGCTTGCGCTGTGCGTGCACCACGCGCAAGCGCAAACTGGCAAGGCCCCTGCTGAGGTGGCCGCTGTGTCGCACGATGCCCAGCGCGCCTACCAAGGCGCACGCGACAAGCTGGTGCAAATTCGCACCTTGCTGCGCAACACCAATACCCAGTCCAGCGTGGGCTCAGGCTTCTTTGTGTCCAAAGACGGGCTGATCATTACCAACTTCCACGTGGCCAGCCAGCTGGCGCTGGAGCCCGAGCGCTATCGGGGCGTGTATGTGCCGGTCAACGGCAAGCAGGCAGAGGTGGAGTTGCTCGCCTTTGATGTGCAGCACGACCTGGCCCTGCTGCGGGTGAAAGAGCCTTTGCCTGCGCAAGAGGCCCTCAATTTTCGGCGCAGAGAAGTGCCCCTGGTACAAGGCGAGCGCCTGTACTCCATGGGCAACCCGCTGGACATTGGCTTTGCCGTGACCGAGGGCACCTACAACGGGCTCGTGCAACGCAGCTTTTACCCCCGCATATTTTTTGGTGGCGCCATTAACCCCGGCATGAGCGGTGGCCCTGTGGTGGATGACTCGGGGCAGGTCATTGGCGTGAACGTAGCTAAGCGGCTAGACGGCGAGTTGGTGAGCTTCTTGGTACCCGGCGAGTTTGCCCAGGCCTTGATATGGCGCGCCAGTACAGCCGCCCCCATTACCAGCAACGCGCAGGCAGAGGTCACGCGCCAGTTGCTAGAGCACCAAGAGGTGGTGAGCAAGCTGTTTACCTCCACACCTTTCAAGCAGCAAAAGCACGGCTCCTACAGCGTGCCGGTGATGGATGACAACGTGGCGCGCTGCTGGGGCCGCTCGCGCGACCCCGACTTCAAAGCCTTTGACCTAGAGCGCACCGACTGCCAGCTCGACAGCCAAGTGTTTGCGGGCCAAATGACCACCGGCTTTATTCGTCTGCGCCACGAGGTGTACGACGCGCCAAAATTCAGCGCCCTGCGCTTTGCAAAAATGTACTCTGACAGCATGGCCAACGAAGGCTTTGCACTGAGCGCAAGCCCCCGCAGAACTGCGGCCGAATGCTCGGAACGCTTTATCGACCAAGGCGGTATGG
>JBIIYT010000253.1:0-4180 GCA_044346675.1 Rhodoferax sp.
TCCAGCGCAATGCCTTGCTTGGCAAGCTGTGCAGCAACCAGTGCAGCCAAACGCACATTGTCGGCCTGCTTGATGTACTGGGCATTGACCCACAGAAGCTTTGCCGGGTCCCACTGCGCGGGGCTCTTGCTCAGGTGGGTGCCATCAAACCAGGCCACCAATTGTTCGCTGGTGAAGAGCTCTTCGTCGCCATGGCTCCAGCCCAGACGTGCCAGGTAATTGAGCATGGCTTCGGGCAAGTAGCCGCCCTCTTCGTAGGCCGTCACGCTCACCGCACCGCGGCGCTTGGACAGCTTTTGCCCATCGTCGCCCAATATCACGGGGCAATGCCCAAACTGCGGCAGGGGCGCACCCAAGGCCTTGAAGATGTTGATCTGCCAAGGCGTGTTGTTGATGTGCTCATCGCCACGAAACACATGGCTGATCTGCATATCCCAGTCGTCCACCACCACGGCAAAGTTGTAGGTGGGCACGCCATCGGTGCGGGCGATGATGAGGTCATCAATCTCGCGGTTGCTGATAGTGATGGGGCCTTTGACCACATCGTCCCAAGTAACGTCGCCATCGGGCGGGTTGCAAAAACGCACCACCGGTTGCACGCCTGTGGGTATGGGGGGCAGGGTCTTTCCGGGGGCGGGGCGCCAGCGGCCGTCGTACAGCGTCTTCTCACCCTTGGCGCGCTTGGCCTCGCGAGTGGCTTCCAACTCTTCGGGGGTGCTGTAACAGTGGTAGGCCTTGCCTTGGGCAATCAATTGGTCAATGACCGCCTTGTAGCGCTCAAGGCGCTGCATTTGATAGATAGGGCCTTCGTCATAGTCCAGCCCCAGCCAGCGCATGGACTCCAAAATTTGGTCCACCGAGTCTTGCGTGGAGCGGGCCACGTCGGTGTCTTCAATGCGCAGCACAAATTCACCACCAAAATGGCGCGCATAGGCCCATGAATACAAAGCGGTGCGTGCGGTGCCCAGGTGCAAAAACCCGGTGGGTGAAGGCGCAATGCGGGTGCGGATTTTTTTAACAGTCATTACAAGGTTTCTAGGCCGCGCAAAAGGTCGGCTTTCATATCGTCAATGTGTTCTAGTCCAACCGCCACGCGAACCAGGCCTTGGCCAATGCCTGCGGCTTGGCGCTGGTCTTCAGACAATTTGCCGTGCGAAGTGCTGGCCGGGTGCGTGAGCAGGGTTTTGGTATCGCCCAGGTTGGTGCAGAGAGACAGGGTTTGCAAACTATCGAGCACATGAAACGCATGGGCGCGCGCCGCTTGCGGTGTGCTGGCCTTTACGTCAAACGACAACACGGCTCCGCCCAAGCCAGACATCTGCTGCATCGAGAGCGCATGCTGGGGGTGGCTGGGCAAGCCGGGGTAAAACACACGCGCCACTTTGGGGTGCTGCTCCAGCCACGCGGCCAGTTCGTGCGCGCGGGCGCTTTGGGCGCGCATGCGAATGTCTAGCGTCTCCAGCCCCTTAAGCACCACCCAAGCGTTGAAGGGCGCGAGCACCATGCCGCTGTTCTTCTGCACTGGCAAAAACTTTTCTTTGATGAGCTGCTCGGTAGCACACAAGGCACCGGCCATCACGCGGCCCTGCCCGTCCAAATACTTGGTGCCGGAGTGCATGATGATGTCGGCACCCATCAGGATGGGCCGCTGCAAAACAGGTGTGGCAAAGCAATTGTCCACGGCCAAGAGCGCGCCCGCGTTGTGCGCCATGTCGGCCAAGGCGGCGATGTCGCACACCTCGGTCAATGGGTTGGTGGGCGTCTCGGCAAACAGTATCTTGGTGTTGGGGCGAATGGCAGCCTTCCAAGCGGCCAGATCCGTCTGCGGCACGATGGTGGACTCCACGCCAAAGCGCGCAAACTCACTCCCAATGAGTTTGATGGTGGAGCCAAACATGCTTTGCGAATACACCACGTGGTCGCCCGACTTGAGCAGGCTAAACAACATGAGCATGATGGCGGCCATGCCGGTGGAGGTGGCTAGCGCCGCCTCGGTGCCTTCGAGCGCGGCCAAGCGCATCTCAAAACTGCTCACCGTGGGGTTGCCAGAACGGCCATAGGTGTAGCCATCCTCCATGCCCGCAAAGCGCTGGGCAGAGGCTTCTGCGCTGGGCTGCACATAGCCGCTGGTGAGGTACAGCGCCTCGGAGTTTTCGCCGTACTGGCTGCGCTCTGACGCTACGCGCACAGCCAAGGTGTCTATGTGCAGATTGTCGGGGAGTTTACGTTTGCTCATAACGGTTTTTGCCAGCCGCTCAATCCGCGTGGTTGGGCAGTGCCAGGCGTGAGTTGTCTGCTTGCGTCTCGTCGCCACTGCGGCGGTTTTCATTGAGCCGCACAATGTCTTCGGAGGTGATATCACCCGTGACATACACACCGTCAAAGCACGATGCATCAAAGCCCGCCAGCTTGGTGCTAAGTGAGCCTATGGCCTTTTTCATGCCATCCACATCTTGGTAAATGAGCGCGTCGCAGCCAATGATTTCGCGAATTTGCTCGACCGTGCGGTTGTGTGCCACCAGCTCGGTGCTGGTGGGCATGTCGATGCCATACACATTGGGGTAGCGCACGGGCGGCGCGGCGCTGGCCAGGTAGACCTTGTTGGCACCGGCGTCGCGCGCCATTTGCACAATTTCTTTGCTGGTAGTACCGCGCACGATGGAATCGTCCACCAAGAGCACGTTGCGGCCTTTGAATTCGCTGGCAATCACGTTCAGCTTTTGGCGCACCGACTTTTTGCGCACGGCTTGGCCCGGCATGATGAAGGTACGGCCCACGTAGCGGTTTTTGACAAAGCCTTCACGGTACGGCAGCCCCAACAACTGGGCCAGCTGCGCCGCACTGGGGCGGCTGGACTCGGGGATGGGAATGACCACATCAATCTCATTGGGCGGCACAGTAGAAATCACACGCTTGGCCAAGGCCTCGCCTAAATTCAAGCGCGCTTGGTAGACGGAGATGCCGTCCATCACCGAATCGGGTCGGGCCAGGTACACATACTCAAAAATACAAGGCTTGAGCACGGGCGCATCGGCACACTGCTGGGCGTGCACATTGCCGCGCAGGTCGATAAAAATGGCTTCGCCGGGGTCGATATTGCGTTCAAACTGGTGCAAGGTGCCCTCTAGGGCTACGGACTCACTGGCCACCACGACCTCGTCTTCGCTGCGGCCCAGGCACAAGGGGCGAATGCCAAAGGGGTCCCTAAAGGCAAGCACACCGTGGCCGGCAATCATTGCGATTACCGCGTAAGAGCCCTTCACGCGGCGATGCACATTGCGCACTGCGCTAAAGAGGTCTTGCACTTGCAGTGAAATGCCACGCGTAGTTTTTTCTATCTCGTGCGCCAGCACGTTGAGCAAAACTTCGGAATCGCTCTCGGTATTGATGTGGCGGTGGTCGGCGCTAAAGAGCTCGCTCTTCAAAGCCTGCGCGTTGGTCAAATTGCCGTTGTGTACCAGCACAATGCCAAAGGGCGCGTTCACATAAAAAGGCTGCGCCTCTTCTTCGCTAAACGCGTTGCCCGCCGTGGGGTAGCGCACCTGCCCCAAGCCGCAGTTGCCGGGCAAAGAGCGCATGTCGCGGGTGCGAAACACGTCTTTGACCATGCCTTTGGCTTTGTGCATAAAGAACTTGCGCTCTTGCTGCGTAACAATGCCTGCCGCATCTTGCCCACGGTGCTGCAAGAGCAAGAGGGCATCGTAAATGAGCTGGTTGACTGGTGCGTTGCTAACAACGCCGACTATTCCGCACATGGTTTTTTACTCATTTTGAGGTAAATACTTAACAAACTCTTGGGGCAACACAGGCTTGATGCTGGCAAGCGCGTGGGTGGCCATCACCGGGCCCACAGCTTGCGTCCACTCGGTGCTGGTACGCAATGGCGTCATCGTGGCCACCACAGTGGCCGCTATGAGCAGAACCACACCGCGCAGCACACCAAAGCCCGCGCCCAGTACCCGGTCTATGGGGCGCAGGCCTACTGCGGTAATGGCTTTCTTGATCAAAAACGAGACCAGTCCACCGGCAAACAAGGCCGCAACAAACACCAACACAAACCCCGCCGCATAGCGCACCGACTCGGCCGCGCCCTGCACCGGCAGCAGCCCGGCAGCATCCAGCGCCAACCACTGGGCCAGCATGAAAGCCGCCATCCAGCTCAACAAAGAAATTACCTCAT
>JBIIYT010000254.1:0-4167 GCA_044346675.1 Rhodoferax sp.
CGGGGAGCCTGGCCTTGGCGTACGCGCTTTTTTTCGCATTGACTGCACTAACCCCCGTTTAAACACAGCGCCACCCCTTGGGGTGTGGCGCGGGCGGTGCCCAATGGGCTGAATCCACACCACAGCTCTTGCGCCGCGCACCATTTAAGAGGCATTTCACGTGATGACTGAATCAGAATTTTTAGCCTTGGGCGCAGCCGGCTACAACCGCGTGCCGCTCATGGCCCAGGCCTTTGCAGACTTGGAAACCCCCTTGTCCCTGTACCTCAAGCTGGCCCACGGCCCCGGCACGTCCGAGCCCGCGGCCAACAGCTTTTTGCTGGAGTCGGTGGTGGGGGGCGAGCGCTTCGGGCGCTACAGCTTTATAGGCCTGCCCGCCAGCACTTGCCTGCGCGCCAGCGGCTTTGGTCCTGCGGCCCGCACCGAGGTGGTGACCGACGGCATGGTGGTGGAAACATCGCACGCCAACCCGCTGGACTTTATTGCCGACTACCAAAAGCGCTTCAAAGTGGCGTTGCAGCCAGGCATGCCGCGCTTTTGTGGCGGCTTGGCGGGCTATTTTGGTTATGACGCGGTGCGTTACATAGAGAAAAAGCTAGAGGCCACCTGCCCGCCCGACGAACTGGGCTGCCCAGACATTTTGCTGCTGCAGTGCGAAGAGCTGGCGGTGATAGACAACTTGTCGGGCAAGCTGCACCTGATGGTGTATGCAGACCCCGCACAGGAGGGCGCTTTTGCCCGTGGCACGGTACGGCTAGCCGAGCTCAAAGCCCGCTTGGCGCAGGCGGTCGTAGTGCCCGCGGTAAAGCCCACACCTGGGCACCCCGCCCAGCGCGACTTTGCCAAGGCCGACTACTTGGCTGCCGTGGTGCGCGCCAAAGAGCTCATTGCCGGGGGCGACTTTATGCAGGTGCAAGTGGGCCAGCGCATCAAAAAGCGCTATACCGAGTCGCCCTTGAGCCTGTACCGCGCCCTGCGCGCGCTTAACCCCAGCCCCTATATGTATTACTACAACTTTGGGGACTTTCAGGTGGTGGGGGCCAGCCCCGAAATTTTGGTGCGGCAAGAGACCTTGCCTGCTCAAACTGGTTCGAAGGGCGGCACCAAAGTCACCATCCGCCCCTTGGCCGGCACCCGCCCACGCGGTGCCACCCCTGAGCTGGACAAAGCCGCCGAGGCCGAGCTGGTAGCCGACCCCAAAGAGCGCGCCGAACATGTGATGCTCATCGACCTAGCCCGCAACGACATTGGCCGCATTGCCAAAACCGGCACCGTGAAGGTGACCGACGCCTTTTGCGTAGAGCGCTACAGCCATGTGATGCACATTGTGAGCAATGTGGAAGGCACGCTGATGGATGGCCCCGATGGCGCAGATGGTTCAAAGGGCCAGCCCCTGGGCAGCATGGACGTGCTCAAGGCGACCTTCCCCGCAGGCACACTCACCGGCGCGCCCAAGGTGCACGCCATGGAGCTGATCGACCAGCTAGAGCCCACCAAGCGCGGCATTTACGGCGGTGCGTGTGGTTACCTGAGCTACGCGGGCGATATGGACGTGGCCATTGCCATTCGCACCGGCATCATCAAAAACCAAACCCTGTATGTGCAAGCCGCCGCCGGCGTGGTGGCCGACAGCGTGCCCGAGCTGGAATGGGCCGAGACCGAGGCCAAAGCCCGCGCGCTCTTGCGTGCGGCCGAGCTGGTGGAAGAGGGGCTGGAGTGAACACCATGAACCACACTTTGAAACCCACCGCCCAGCATTGCGAAAGCATGGCCGATGTGCGCCGCCACATCGACGCGTTGGACGCGCGCATCGTAGCCCTGCTGGTGGAGCGCACCGGCTATATGACTGAAGCCGCGCGTATCAAGCAAGACCCTAATTTGGTGCACGACCAAGAGCGCATTGACTTCATCGTGGCCCGCGTGCGCGAGTTGGCGCAGAGCCAAAATGGCCGCCCCGAGGTGGTGGAAGCCGCTTACCGCGCGCTGATTGGCGCATCGATTGAATTTGAGCGTGGGGAGTTTGAACGCCTGCGCGAACCCGGAAAAGCAAAAGGGAATTTGTATGCAGATTGAAGTCAAACACCCGACAATCCAAGAAGTTTTCAAAGAGTCTTTTTATGAAATTCCTGCGTTTCAGCGGGAATATGTATGGAAAGAGCAGCAAGTCAACTCCTTGCTGACGGACGTAATGGATGCACTGTTTGATGACAACGGTTCGCCCGCCTCGGGCGAATATTTCATCGGCAGCATCGTTGCGTATTTGGACAACGGAGTTTTTCAGCTCATCGACGGGCAGCAGCGCATCACCACACTGTTCATTTTGTTGTGCGCCATTCGTGATATGCGTCGCGCATTGGCAGACCCTGAGCCGCTGCATTTTTTGCAGGCCATGATTCAAGACCAGGATCAAAAACTGGATGGCACTACGGTAACCAAGCTGCGCCTGCGGCCGTTGTATGAGGATGCGGGTACGGTGTTGCAAGATATTGCCAGCGGCCAAGAAACACCGCAGGCTTTGCGCAAAGCCTTGCCACAGTCAGCTCGCAACATGCTCAATACCTACGAATTCGCACGAGATTTTTTGAGCGAGCATTTCGGACAGGATGTGACTGAATTGCGCAAGTTTCAGGCGCATCTGTGCCAGCGCGTGCGCCTAGTGCGCATCCAAACCCTAGGTATCAGCGATGCGTTGCGTATTTTTGAGACGATTAATGACCGTGGCGTTGGGTTAAATGCGCTCGACTTACTCAAAAATCTCTTGTTCATGCAGGTGGAACGTGGAGATTTTGACCGCCTGACTTCCGTGTGGAAGGAGATGGTGCACACCATCGAAAAGACGGGCAAAGGTGAAAAACCTTTACGCTTCTTGCGCTATTTCGTGCTCGCGACTTTTTCTCAGGCTCGCAAGCGCAACAAGCCATTGACAGAAGACGATCTGTACGACTGGCTTTCAGAAAATAAAGATGTGCTGGGCATTACCAAGGCTCCCATCGACTTTGCGCGGCGTTTGCACACTGCGGCCATGTCATATCAGCGTTTTGTGGCGCAACCGGACTTTGCGTTATCGAATATCTACGCATTGTCTGGGCGTGCCCGACAACATTTGATTGTGCTATTAGCTTGCCAAGCGTTGGACGATACCGCGCTTGCAGTTGTGACGCGCCAGCTGGAGCGCTTGTTTGTGACGTATGTGCTTGCCCAAGAGCCCACCAAAGTGCTGGACTCGGTGTTTGCTGATGTGGCCCCAAAGCTGGGTGCGTGGATTGAGGCCAATAAGTCACAAACGGAGTTTGTCCAGCAACTTGATGTCTGGATGCAGGCGTGGGTCAACAAAGAGGTGCAGCGCTTGGCGCGGCGTGTGTCTGATGCGCTTGATCGCTTGGGTCTGGACAGAAAGTTGACCTGCCGTTTTGTGCTGTGGAGGTTGGCCCAACACTTAGAGGTGATCGCCGGTACGCCATTGGCGGAAGCGGGTATCGGGCACTTTGCCAAATTTGAGGTGGAGCATGTGTTGCCCAACAACCCAACCGTTGAACTTCAGGCATCTTTCGACAAATCGCACGACTATGACCGCTATAAATCCTTGGCGGGTAATTTGACCTTGTTAGAAAAACCAATCAATGCATCCTTGGGGCGGGATTATTTTGCTGTCAAGCAAAACAACTACCGTCATTCTGGTTTGTTCATGACGAAGTCGCTGGCGGAATCACAGAGCGTGGGGGGTAATACTGGGTACTCGCGGGCCGCGCAGTGGCTTGTGCAACACACGCAGTGGGACAGCGTGGCCATTGAACAACGCCAACATGACCTCAAGCAACTAGCGTTGCATTTGTGGAATATGGAAGCGACGGGGGAGCACGCCCAAGAAGCAGTAGGAGCATCCGCATGAAACTGGTAATGATCGACAACTACGACAGCTTTACCTACAACATCGTGCAGTATTTCGGCGAGCTGGGGGCCGAGGTCACCGTGTTTCGCAACGATGAGGTCACGGTAGAGGCGCTGGCCCAGCGGTTTGTGGCGGGGCAGATGGACCGACTGGTGGTGTCGCCCGGGCCCTGTTCGCCAGCCGAGGCGGGTATTTCGGTGCCTGCCATCAAACACTTCATGGGCAAGTTGCCTATCTTGGGGGTGTGCTTGGGGCACCAAAGCATAGGCGCGGCCTTG
>JBIIYT010000255.1:0-4166 GCA_044346675.1 Rhodoferax sp.
CTGGCCCGCCGTGCCCCGGTAACGTGCAGCCCCCAGACTCCGCTGCGGCAGGCATTGACCGAGATGCAACAGCGTCATATCGGATCCATACTGGTGACCAATGCGCAGGGCGAGCCTGTGGGTATCCTGTCTCGCTACGACATCCTTGAGCGTGTGACCTTGCAATCGGTTGGCCTGGACAATCCCATCAGTTCGGTGATGGTTCAGCCTGTGCACTGCCTGTCCGTGGCACACACGGCCGAGGATGCCGCGCTCCTGATGAGCCGCCGCGGGATTCGTCACGTGCCCATTACCGATCAAGGGGTGGCGGTGGGCATCGTCTCGGAGCGCGATCTCTTTGCCTTGCAGCGCCTGAGCCTGAACCATGTCAGCACCTCCATCCGTGATGCAAGCGATGTGGATCAACTCAAGCTGTGTGCACAGAACATACGGCGGTTTGCACGCAGTCTGCTCGGTCAGGGCGTGCAGTCGCGTCAGCTAAGCTCACTCATCAGTCACCTTAACGATGTGCTGACCGAACGTTTGCTCGAGATCAAGGCCAAGGTGCATGGTGTTGATATGCAACAGATATGCTGGCTGGCTCTAGGCTCGGAGGGTCGAAGCGAGCAGACGATTGCTACCGATCAGGACAATGCCCTGATCCTGAGCGATCATTTCAGTGAAGCGCAGCGCGAGGTCGTGCTGGCTTTTGCAAGGGACGTGAATGCCGCATTGGATGCATGCGGCTATCCCTTGTGCAAGGGAGGAGTCATGGCCGGCCAAGCCGGGTGCTGCCTGACCCTGGAGCAGTGGCGGCAACGGTTTGGCAAATGGATTGAGCATGGTGCGCCCCAGGATCTGCTCAATGCCAGTATTTATTTCGACTTCCGCCCATTGGCAGGAAACCTCACTTTAGCCGCAACCCTGCGCGAAGCGGTGAATGCAGCGGTGAAAGATGTCCCCCGTTTTTTCAAGCAGATGGCCCAGAACGCCTTGACCCGCAGAGTTCCACTGAACTGGGTGGGCGGTATTGCGGTGGATAACGAAGGCCGCATTGACCTCAAACTGCAGGGCTCCAGCATTTTTGTCGATGCGGCACGGCTTTATGCGCTGGCGCATGGCATTTCTCTGACCGGTACGCGAGAGCGCTTGCTGGCGGTAGGTCCGCTCCTGGGCGTGAGCGGGCCAGAGTTTGAAGCTTGGGTCAGTGGTTTTGAATTTTTGCAGATGCTTCGACTGCAGACCCAGCTGGAAGTGGCCTTGCCCCTAGAGCAGGCCAACCAGATCGAGCTTGCCCGCCTGAACGACATCGATCGGCGCATCCTGAGGGAAACCTTCCGCGTGGCACGGTCGCTTCAGCAGCGCATGCAACTCGACTACGAAAGGTAGAGATGGACTGGTTGAAGCAGTGCTTGGGATGGGGCAATGCCGGTGCGAAGGTCACTGAGGAGCGCTGGGTCATGCTGGACGTTGAAACCAGTGGCCTCAATCCGCGTGAAGATCGCCTGCTGGCGATCGCGGCGATCGCCTTGCGGGTGGATTGGCCGCAGCGCCAACTGTGCATTGATCTTGCAGACAGCTTTGAGGTGATTGTCCAGCCGCAGGAGCTTACCCACAGCAAGGAAAATATTCTGCTGCATGGGATCGGAGTGCAGCGCCAGCAAGAAGGCATGGTGCCGCAGCTTGCCTTGCAAGCCTTTGAATCCTTTGTAGGCGCCTCCCCCTTGCTGGCTTTTCATGCGGCCTTTGACCAGGCCATGATCGAGCGACATATGCGCCAGCATGTGGGCAGGACCCTGCCCAATCCCTGGGTAGATGTCGAGCACCTTTGTGCGGTCACCCATGAACAGGTGCGAGCCCGGGCATTGGACGAGTGGATGGAGTTCTTTGGCATTCGCTGTGCTGTTCGCCACCAAGCGGCAGCAGATACCCTGGCCGAGTGCGAGGTGCTGTTGCGGCTGTGGCCGCGTTTGCTGACGCAGTGCAAAAACTGGAAGGACATCGAGCGCCTGGCGCATATGCAACGCTGGATTCCGCGCGCCTGACTGCCTGATGCGCATTCATTTCCCAAGAAAAAACCCCGGCCGCTGGAGGCGACCGGGGTTTTTTGTTCGATTTGCCAAGGCAAGGCCGCAGCCCTGCTAGCTTGTCAACTCAGTGGGCAGCTGTCCCTTGGGAGGTGGTGCCGTCAAAGCTGGGGAAACGCACGTGCTCGACCAGTTCTTGCACCTCTTTCTCCGGCTCCTTGGTCAACAGCGATACGATGATGATAACTGCAAAGCCTAGCGGCACTCCGAATATGCCAGCCGAGATGGGGGCGATGTCCCACCATGTGTTGGCTTTGAGTATCTCAGGAGTAATTGCATGGTCGTGGAACAGACCGTACATCCATGGGTGCGTGGTCACCATGTAGTAGAACGAGATGCCCAGCCCTGCCACCATACCGAGCGATGCGCCCCATTTGTTGGCACGTTTCCAGAAGATACCCAGTGTCAAAGCCGGGAAGAACGCTGCTGCAGCAAATGAGAACGCCGCAGACACGAGGAACAAGATGTCCGCCATGCGCAAAGACGCCACGTAAGCCGCTGCAAGCGCCACGATCACCAGAATGGCCTTGGAGATCGCAACACGGCGGTTGGCAGACGCGTTGGGGTCCACGACTTTGTAGTACACGTCGTGCGACAGCGCGTTAGCGATGGTGAGCAACAGGCCGTCAGCGGTGGACAAGGCTGCAGCCAAGCCACCGGCAGCCACCAGCCCAGAAATCACAAATGGCAAGCCACCGATCTCAGGAGTGGCCAGCACCACAATGTCGCCGCCTAGCCGAATTTCAGCCAGTTGCAAAATGCCGTCTTTGTTGATGTCCGACACAGCCATCAGGGTTGGATCGACCACGTTCCAGCGGGCAATCCAGCCCGGTAACTGGTCCATCGGCGTACCCACCAGCAAGGTGTAGATATCAAACTTGACCAGCACGGCCAGTGCAGGCGCAGTGAAGTACAAGAGCGAGATGAAGAACAGCGACCAAGCCACCGACTCACGCGCTTCGCGCACCGAGGGCACGGTGTAAAAACGCATCAGAATGTGCGGCAAAGCGGCGGTACCTATCATCAAGCAGAACACCAGCGCCAAGAAGTTCTTGCGAGCCACGTCGCGTGCCGCATCGTCCTTGCCCGGGAAGGGTTCGGCATGGCGCAGCGGAGGTGCAGCGCGCGCTGCGTTCGACGTGCGTGCGGCGGTGTAAGCAGCCTTGGCGGCAACCTCATCTTTGGGCAGTGCTGCAAGCGCGGTTTCAGCCGCCTTGATCTCTGCGGCAGGCGCATTGGCCGCCTTCAGATCGTCCACTTTCTTCATGGCAGCCGCTTTGTCGGCAGCCATAGAGGCTGGAACGTCTTTCAGCTTTTCAACCGCGGCGTCGGAGCGGGCTTTGAAAATAGCGCGCACTTCCAGCTCTTTGGGGTCCTTCAGCAGCAACTCTTCCTTGGCCGTCACCTTTTCCAGCAGGTAGCCATAGGACACCTGGGGCACAGGCATATTGGTGTGTTTCACCGACAGCCAGACCACTGGAATCATGTAGGCCACGATCAGGATCAGGTACTGCGCCACCTGGGTCCAAGTGACCGCACGCATACCGCCCAGGAACGAGCAGACCAAAATGCCTGCCAAGCCTACGTACACACCCACGTCAAATGACAAACCTGTCAGGCGGGCGGTGATCAGGCCGACGCCGAAGATCTGTGCGACCACGTACACAAACGACACCAGAATGGCGGCAAACACACCAATCAGACGTGCCATGTTGCCGCCGTAGCGCGCACCCAAGAAGTCAGGAATGGTGAACTGGCCGAACTTGCGCAGGTAGGGCGCCAGGAACAAGGCCACCAGGCAGTAACCGCCCGTCCAGCCCAAAATGAAGGCCAAACCGCCGTAGCCAGTGAGATACAGCGTGCCAGCCATGCCGATGAAGGAGGCGGCAGACATCCAGTCGGAGCCTGTAGCCATGCCGTTGTACATGGCTGGCACACGACGGCCCGCCACGTAGTACTCTGCGGCGTCGTTGGTGCGGCTCATCACACCAATGCCGCCATACAGCAGCACCGTGGCCGCCAAGAAGGCATAGCCGATGTATTCCTTTGGCATACCGATTTGCTCGAGGATGGCCAGAATCAGCACGAAGGCCGCGAAGC
>JBIIYT010000257.1:0-4151 GCA_044346675.1 Rhodoferax sp.
TGCGGTGTGTGCGCCATGATGCGGCGCATCTCGTCTTTGGGCTCGCCCACGCTCACGCCACCCACGGCGTAGCCGGGAAAGTCCATCGCCACCAGTTGTTCTAGGGACTCTTGGCGCAAGTTTTCAAACATACCGCCTTGCACAATGCCAAACAGGGCGTTGGGGTTTTCCAGTCGCGCAAACTCGGTCTTGCAGCGCGTAGCCCAGCGCAGGCTAAGCTCCATAGAGATGCGTGCCTCAGCCTCGGTGGTGAGTTGGCCTTTGGTCTTGGGCTCTACCGATATATAGGGCGTGCATTCGTCAAACTGCATGACGATGTCGCTGTTAAGAGTGGTCTGGATTTGCATGGAAATTTCAGGCGTTAAAAACAGCTTGTCGCCGTTGACGGGGCTGGAAAACTTGACGCCTTCTTCCGATATCTTGCGCATCTCACCCAGGCTCCACACCTGAAAGCCGCCCGAGTCGGTGAGTATGGGTTTGCTCCAGTTTTCAAACTGGTGCAGCCCGCCAAACTGCGCCATCACGTCCAGCCCCGGGCGCATCCACAAATGGAAGGTGTTGCCCAAAATGATCTCTGCGCCCATATCGTCCAAGCTGCGAGGCATCACGCCTTTGACCGTGCCATAGGTGCCCACGGGCATAAAGATGGGCGTTTGCACCACGCCGTGGTTCAGCGTGAGCTGGCCGCGGCGGGCGTGGCTGCCTAAGTAGGTGCCGTCGGCAGTGGCGGGGTCGGTTTTTAGGAGGTCGAATTTCAACATGGTGGTACGGGGCTTGGGGTGTGAAAGCAAGACTATTGGGATGCGGTGCGTGTCAAGAGCATGGAGTCCCCATAGCTAAAAAACCGGTACTGCTGCGCAATAGCGTGCCGGTACAGGGCCATGATGTGCTCATAGCCCGCCAACGCACTCACTAGCATCATCAAGGTGCTTTTAGGCAGGTGAAAGTTGGTGATAAGTGCATCCACCACTTTAAATTCAAACCCGGGCGTAATAAAGATGTTGGTGTCGCCCGTGGTCTGTCCACTGCGCGCCCAGCTCTCTAGCGTGCGTACCGATGTGGTGCCCACTGCAATCACGCGCCCACCGCGTGCGCGGCATTCGGCGATTGCCTGTTGGGTGGTGGCCGGCACGTTGTACCACTCGCTGTGCATTTGGTGCTCGGCAATGTTTTCGGTCTTCACCGGCTGGAAGGTGCCTGCGCCCACATGCAAGGTGACGTGTGCGCGCTGCACGCCCATGGCGTCTATTTGCGCAAACAATGCCTCGTCAAAATGCAGCGCGGCGGTGGGTGCGGCTACGGCACCGGGGTTTTTGGCAAAAACGGTTTGGTAGCGCTGGGTGTCCTCGGTAGAGTCAGCCTCGGTGCTTTGCTGGCGCTCGATATACGGGGGCAGTGGTACGTGGCCGTGGCGCTCCATCAGGGTATAGGGGTCGTCGCCCGTGTCGTTGCTCAGCACAAAGCGAAACAGCGGGCCACTCGCATCGGGCCAGCGCCCCAGCAGGGTGGCGCGCACATTGTCTTGGGTGCCGGGGGCACCTACTAGGTTCACTGTGGCACCTACCTCGGGCTTTTTGCTCACCCGCAGGTGCGCCGCCACTTGGTTGCCGCCCAGCACCCGCTCTACCAATAGCTCTAGCTTGCCACCGGTGGCTTTTTCGCCAAACAAGCGTGCGTTAATCACCTTGGTGTCGTTGAACACCATCAGGTCGCCCGCGCGCAGCAGGCTGGGCAAGTCTTTGAAAATGCGGTCTTGTGCGACAACACTGGTGCCGTCTAGCAGGCGCGAGCCGCTGCGCTGGGGCGCGGGGTGTTGGGCAATCAGCTTTTCGGGCAGCGCAAAGTCGAAATCGCTCAGGGTGAAGGTGCGCGTGGCGCTGGATGCGCTGGGGGCGGATGTGGAGGTGGCGGTGGTCATAGTGCTTGAGGGTTGGACAAACCCGTGCCAAGTGAAAGAAGGGGCCGATTGTCCCAGACAATCAGCCCCTTCTTTTGAACCATGACCTGCCTGACTCAGGACTCAATCAGAATCTAGCAATCAGCCCAACACTGAACATAGAGACATCGTTCCCACTGACGCCTGCCGCACTGTTGTATGCGGTGTATGCCACTCGGTAGCCAAATTTATCGGTGAACTTCCCGTCGTAACCGAAGCCCAATAGAGCACCCGTACCACTGGTGGTGCTAGCTGCACCAGACGAGGTGCCCGTAGCAACGCGAACATCCGTTTGCCAGCTGAGCGAGTGGCCACCTACTCGCACAAACAGACCGTTCAGCCCCGAGGACTGGCTGGGACGGATGAGTGCAGAGAAATCAAAACCAGTGATTTTTATTGTGGCACTACCGGAATAAGCCACCGCAGTGCGAGTTACCCCAGAGAATGTGGCGTTAGCGGTTGCAGTGTTGATATAGGCCACTTCTGCATCGAAATTTTCGGTAATGGTGAGCCCACCAAAGAAGCGTCCAACGGTTACGCCTGTGTCTTGGGTGCTGGTGGCTGTCCCGCCATTGGCGCTGACAAGTGCGGATGCAAGCGGCGTTTGGTCTTTAAATTGGACGCTACCAAACTCTGCACCTACATAGCCTTTGGTAGCCGTTGAATTCTGCGCAAAAGAAGAGGTGGCGGACAGGCTAATAGCCGCTATGGCCATAGCGGACTTGAGGAAGTGGTTCATAAAAATCTTTGAAAAATTGGATATGCCGCCAAAACTGGACGACGCGTTGTGTGGCAAAGGCGATGGTCTGCTGCCATCTGCCTTTTGCCAGCTTGGTTTTCCTACGACTTTGTTATTTTATATGAATTAGTGTGTATGTGAATTAAGCCAATGTTGGGACATTCCACGGGTGGAAAAGTCCTTGAGTCGCTTGTTCGGTATTTGTGTGCGTGCTTTGCGCCAGGAGCAGGGGTGGACGCAAGTTGAGTTCAGCGAGCGGTGTGGCTTTTATCAAACCTACCTGAGCAGGATTGAAAACGGCCAAGCCAACCCATCTCTCAATGCGATTGAAGTTATTGCCAACGGTTTAGGAATGGACGTTTTTGAACTCTTCAATTGCATGCAAAAACTGCGTGCAACAAGTGCCGACCCGATTGCCTAGCGCGGTTTTCGCCAAGGTACTTGAGTACAACAAGCTCAAGCAGCTTGACTTTTCTGTGAATAAGATAAAAATAGATTCCTATAGTAACTAAATAGGAATTACACGAAATGGTAAATCCCTCTGCGTCGAGCGTCAAATTGGTGGGTGTGAACGGCCAAATTTCTTTGGGCAAGGAGTTTGCCGGGCGTCAGGTCTTGGTCGAAGAACAAGAAGCTGGGGTGTGGCTGATCCGCACTGCCACGGTTATCCCAGACAACGAACGCTGGTTGCACGCGGATACCGCAGCCGCAGATTTGGATGCCGCGCAGCAGTGGGCCGGTAAAAACCAGCCCAATGATTCGGCGCTGGACAGCACTTTGGCACGTCTGACCAATGGCAAGCAGTAATGCGCAAGCGTGTGTCCGGCTTGACCTGAATAACCCGGTATTTCAGGAAAATTTGCTAACTCTGCAAAAGCCCGAGCGCTTGGCGGCGTTGGATACGCTTGCCAAAATAAGGCAGCTTACCTGGGTGCAACTCTACAAAGACAAAGGGCTTAGGTGGGAAAAAATCAATAGCGTCAAACCATACGCAGGCATTGACGCTATTTATTCTTTGCGCATCACCCAGGCAAGGCGTGCCACTGCCTATCGCGAAGGTGAGTTCATGCGCTTCTTGACGATTGCCCCCGACCATGACAGCACCTACGGGCGCAAGTAAAACGCCCCCTAGCTCCTTCCAGCCTCGGGGCTTGGTAGATCGGCGTGCCGTACCTCGCGCAAGCGATCGCCGCGCCAAGCCGCGCGAGCCCGAGGTGATGACCCCTTTGCGCAAGGCGTTAGACAAGCTAGGCCTGCAGCGCGATATCGACCTGGCCCTGCACCTGCCCCTGCGCTATGAGGACGAAACCCGCATCACCAAGCTCGATGAAGCGCGCGAGGGCGACACCATTCAGATCGAGGCCACCGTCACCCAGTGCGAGGTGAGCTTTCGACCCCGCCGGCAACTGGTGGTGACTGTGAACGATGGCACCGATCTGTGTGTGCTGCGCTTTTTTAGCTTCTACCCCTCGCAGC
>JBIIYT010000256.1:0-4151 GCA_044346675.1 Rhodoferax sp.
TGACCACGACCAAGAAGCCCCAGGCTCCACCGGGCATACCGTCAAACAGGTGCTCCACCCAAATGTGACCGTCAGCGGCATTGAACGTGAAGCTAAATACCGTGGAGCCAATCAGGATGAACAGCACAAAAGACGCCAACTTGGCGGTATTTTCAAGTGCCTGTTTCAGCAGGCCCATGTTGATACGACGTTTGCCCAACGCCAAAATCAGCGCACCCAGCGCGCCCATGGCGCCGCCTTCCGTGGGCGTCGCAATGCCTAGGAAGATGGTGCCCAAGACCAAGAAGATCAAAATCAGTGGGGGCATCAGGACAAACGTAACCTGCTCAGCGAGTTTGGACAGAAGTGCCATGCCCGTGACGCGGTTGATGATTGCCAATGTCAGGCCCAAGAGGGAGGCCAGTGTCATCGACAAAATGACCACTTCGTCACCTGCAGCAGGCAGTGGGCGGTTCAATAGCGGAGTGAGAATCGCGTTATGTACTTGGGCCCACGCAAAGCCCGCTGCGGCACACAGCAGCACCAGCACGAGCAGCGAGCGGTGGCCGGAGGAGCCGTTGGCTTCCTTGTAGATGCGCGCTTCGGGTGGCAAGGGTGGCACCATGGCTGGACGCACAAAGGCCACCACAACGATGAAAAGAATGTACAGGCCCACCAACAAAAGTCCGGGAACCAGCGCGCCGGCGTACATGTCGCCTACCGAGCGGCCCAATTGGTCAGCCAACACGATCAGCACCAAAGAGGGCGGTATGGCTTGCGCAAGCGTTCCAGATGCCGTTATGGCACCGGTCGCAATCACCCGGCTATAGCCGTAGCGCAGCATGATGGGCAGCGATATCAGGCCCATGGAGATCACCGCAGCAGCCACCACGCCGGTGGTAGCCGCCAAAAGCGCACCTACCAAAATAACTGCAATGGCCAAGCCACCGCGCAGCGGGCCAAAGACCTGGCCCACTGTCTCCAGCAGATCCTCCGCCATACCCGAGCGCTCTAAGATGATGCCCATGAAGGTAAAAAACGGAATAGCCAAGAGCGTGTCGTTTTGCATAATGCCAAAAACCCGCGAAGGCAGCGCTTGAAACAGCGTGGCAGGGAATAGGCCAGCTTCCATACCTATAAAGCCAAAGGCCAGCCCGGTTGCGGCCAAGCCAAAAGCCACAGGGAAGCCCGTGAGTAGCAATACAAACAGGCCCGCAAACATCAGCGGGACAAACTGTTGAGCGAGAAAAGAGGTTTCCATGTTATTTGTCTCCTGCCAAGCGGGCTGCGGCCACCCGCTCAAGCTCTTCTATGTGTTTTTGGTCGTCCGATTTGGCGGCTTCCCCGCCAATGGGGTCTTCAATGAGACCGCGTAAGTAAGCGATGCGCTTGATGAGTTCAGACACGCCCTGCATCATGAGCAGCGCAAAGCCAACCGGCACCAACAGATACACCGGCCAGCGGATGAGGCCCCCTGCGTTGCTCGACATCTCACCACTCTGGTAAGCGCCCGTGAATGAAGGCCAGCTCAAGTTAATGAGCAAGATGCAGAAGGGAAACAGCACAAATAGAATGCCAAACAGGTCAATCCAGTTGCGGGTGCGGTCGGTTAGCTTCGAAGAAATAAAGTCGATGCGCACATGTGAGTTCTTCAAGAATCCGTAGCCCGCGCCCAGCATAAATACTGCGGCAAAGAGGTACCACTGGATCTCTAAAAGACTGTTGGAGCTGATGTCAAACGCTTTGCGCACGATGGCATTGCCAGCGCTGATCAGGGTGGTGGCCAAAATAAGCCACATGGTGATTTTTCCAATACCGGTGCTGAGCTTGTCGATCCACCGGGACAGTGAGAGTAGGGGGGTCATCGTGTCTCCATCATTCTAAAAATAGGCGAACATGCCAAAGGCCGCAGCCTACTGCCGACGCAATACATGGCAAGCCGCTAGAGTAACCGCTTGCGACTGATAAAAACCTGACGCTGATGCCCATTTGGCCTAGGGTAAACACTAGGCGCAGCTCGCTAGTGGGGGTTGGGAGTGAACCAAGACGCACTGTAGATGCCGGCCACCGTCAGCACCAAGGAGCCCACGAGGTGGAGTGCCGCAGTGCCCAGGGCCAAGGCGTAACGCTGTTGGCTCAGCATGGCGACCACTTCAGCGGAGAAGCTGGAAAAAGTGGTTAGAGCACCCAAGAAACCGGTGACCAAGGCCAGTCGCCAAAGTGGGTCGAGTTGGGGCAGAGATTGGAAAACCCCAACACACACGCCTACCAAATAAGCGCCTATGAGATTGGCTGCTAAGGTGCCCAGTGGGATAGTGGTCGCTGCGGTCCCCAGTGGGTTCAACCAAAGTCCGAGTTGCCAGCGTGCCAACGCCCCGGCACAGGCGCCCAAACAAATGGCGAACACTGCCAACATGCGCTACTACGCCTGTTGCGAGAGCCATAGAACGTATCGGTCCACGCCCGTTTGCACGTCCGCAAATGCGTGATCGCAGCCCGCCGCACGCAAAGCGCTAAGGTCCGCCTGGGTATAGCACTGGTACTTGCCGCGCAGCGCCTCAGGAAAGGGGATGTACTCCACCAAACCCATTTGGACAATATCGGCGAGCGGCAACGCGCCTTCCCCATTGCGCTTGCGCAGTGCGTTGACGACGGAGCTCGCCACGTCATTGAACGGCTGGGCGCGCCCCGTGCCCAGATTAAAAATGCCGGACTGCGCAGGATGGTCAAAGAACCACAGGTTGACGGCCACCACATCGTCTATGTATACGAAGTCGCGCATTTGAGCCCCCTGCGCGTAGCCACCATAGTCGCCAAAGAGCTTGACCTTGCCCTCGGCTTTGAACTGGTTGAACTGGTGAAACGCCACACTGGCCATGCGGCCCTTGTGCTGCTCGCGCGGGCCATACACGTTGAAGTAGCGAAACCCCACTACCTGTTGGGTTTTGCCCAGCTTGGTGCGCTGAAAGGTATTGCCGCATTCGCGGCGCATGCGCTGGTCAAAAAGTAGTTTGGAGTAGCCATAGACGTTGAGTGGGTGCTCAAACGCCGGGTCTTCGCGGAAAGTATCTGAGCCGCCATAGGTTGCCGCTGAAGAGGCGTAAAGAAGGCGTGCCCCGCGTTTTTGGCAGGCTTGAAAAAGATTGCACGACAGCGTGTAGTTGTTGGCCATCATGTACTTGCCATTGAGCTCCATGGTGTCGCTGCAGGCACCTTCGTGGAACACCGCTTCTATCTGCCCATAGTGGCCATCGGCGAAGTCGTCATAAAAGGCGTCCAGGTCCACGTAGTCCGCGATACGCAAATCGGCCAGGTTGCGGAATTTGTCGCCTTGTTTCAGATCGTCCACCGCGATGATGTCATCCAAGCCGCGCGCGTTGAGTCCGGCAATGATATTGCTTCCAATAAAGCCGGCAGCGCCGGTCACCACGATACGGGTCATGCAAACAACTCCTCATACGAAACGGTAGCCGTACCAAATTTGCCTACCACCAGACCACCGGCACGGTTGGCCCAGGGCAGGGCGTCGCGTAGGCTCACACCAGCGCCTACCAAGGCAGCCATGGTGGCGATGACGGTGTCCCCCGCGCCGGTTACATCAAACACCTCGCGCGCTTGGGCACTTACGTGTAGCTGGCCCTGCGCGTCAAACAATGTCATGCCCTCTTCGCTGCGGGTGAGCAGTACCGCTTTGAGTTGCAACTGCTCGCGCAGTTGCTGGGCTTTGGTGCGCAGTTCGTCCTCGCTGCTCCATGCTCCCACCACTTGCTGGAGCTCTGCACGGTTGGGGGTAATGACGTCGGCATAGCGGTAGCGCGAATAATCGCTGCCCTTGGGGTCAATCAAAATGGGCTTGCCCTCAGTCTTGGCTTGGGCAATCATGTCGCTCACATGGGCTAAGCCACCTTTGCCATAGTCAGAAAAAAGTACCGCATCATGCGCTGGCAAGAGTCGAGCAAAGGTGGCCGTTTGTGATGCCAGGAGTTCGCTCTTGGGCGTGTTTTCAAAATCTACGCGCAGGAGTTGTTGCTGGCGTCCTATCACGCGCAGCTTGACCGTGGTTTTCAGATCGGCATCGCGCCCAAAGTGGGTTTGTATGCCGGTCTTGCCCACTAAGGTCTCTAGTTTGTGGCTGGCTTCGTCTTCGCCCACCACCGTCAGCAGTGAGGCTT
>JBIIYT010000259.1:0-4147 GCA_044346675.1 Rhodoferax sp.
GCTACCGACATAAACCACTCGCCCATGGGCTGTTTGAGCACCAGTTCAGCGAGTTCCTTGGCCCAAGGGGCTACTGCGATGGTGTCGCTTAAGGTGCTCCAGTCTGGCATCTCTTCAGACTCGTGGCCGATGAGGTGCTCCATCGCCCCGGGCAACTTGAACCTGAACGCCTCGTGAAACACCACGGCCACCATCTCTGGGCTGAGCTCCATCATCTGCAGCAGGAAAGCCACTTCCTTGCGCCGCTGGGCCAAGCGCTGGCGCAGCACATTGTTGCCCTCGGAGTCAAAGGCTAAGTCGTCAATCTCGGCTTGGTAGGCCGAGCGCAGGGTGCGAAAAAATGGGGAGATGCTCATGAGCGCTGAAGGGGAAGGGTTTGAAAATAGGCTTGCCAGATTTCACGCGCCGTGTCGATGGGGCTGTCCAGCAAATTGCGCCTGCGGTTGTCGTCATAGGCTTGGCGCTTGTCGGGGTCGCTCAGCACATCATAGGCCTCTTGCACGGCCCGAAAGCGTGCGGGAGCGCTGGCATCCGAATTGCGGTCAGGGTGGTGCAGTGATGCCTGCTGGCGAAACGCTTTTTTGATATCGGCCAGCGTAGCTGCGCTGCTAAGCCCTAAGGCGGCGTAGTGGTCTGTCATGCGGTGGGGATGGGTGGTGTGCCCGCTAGTGCGGGTTATCAAGGCCGGGCATTGATTTTACCGCTTTGGTGGCGTGCTCACCAAGCCCAGCACAAACCCAATCATGGACTTTGCCAGTTCGCTTTCACCCACAAACACTGTGCCTGCGCCATCCTCTTCAAGGCGTTTGGCTTCTTCTACGTTATGACTGCGAACCACGACGCTGATGGCCGGGTTGAGTGCGCTGGCTATTTCCACCATCTTTCGCACTTCCAGGGTTTCAGGTGTGGCGATGACCAATGCACGGGCTTCGCGGATGTGGGCTTGAATGAGTACCTCGGGTTCGGTGGCATCGCCCCACACCGCAGGGATGCCTTGGGCGCGCAGAAGCTCCACCGATTCTTTGTTGGATTCTGCAACCACATAGGCAATGCCTTGTTCTGATAAGGCCTTGGCAATGAGTTTGCCCACGCGGCCCCAGCCCACTAAAACGACCTGATTGGCTAGGTACTTGGCCTCGGTGTTTGGAGGTAATTCGGTTAAGTGGTGGGCTGCGGGCTCTAGGCGTTGTGCCAGTGTGGGGTGGCGCTGGAGCCAGCTCAGCAAAGGCGCTACCCCGCTAAAAACCAAGGGGTTGAGTGCAATGGAAATTAAAGCGCCGGCAAGAATAAGACTGTTGGCTTCTTTAGGCAACAGACCCAAGGCCATTCCCAAGCCCGCCAGAATGAAAGAAAACTCCCCCACTTGCGCAAGACTAGCTGCCACTACCAAGGCCGTTCGGGACGAGTGCCCCAACACCAGCACCAGTGCGATGGCCGCCAAAGACTTGCCAATAATGATGACCGCCACCGTAGCCAGTACTCGCACGGGCTCTTGCACCAGCACCATGGGGTCAAACAACATGCCAACCGATACAAAAAACAGCACGGCAAAAGCGTCTTGCAAGGGCAGTGTTTGTTCTGCAGCACGGGCGCTGAATTCAGACTCGCGCAACACCATGCCGGCAAAGAATGCGCCCAGCGCAAATGAAACACCAAACAAGGCGGCAGAACCGTAAGCAATACCCACCGCTGCGGCCACCACGCACAGGGTAAAGAGTTCGCGCGAACCCGTTTTGGTGACCTGCCACAGTATCCAAGGAAACAAACGCCGCCCCACAATCAGCATGAATGCGACAAAGCCACCCACCTGTGCCAGGGTGATCAAGATGGTCAGCGTTGTGCTGCGTTCGCTGGGGGTGCTGCTGCCACCCAGTGCCGGTGCCAAAGCCGGCAAAAGCACCAACACCAGCACCATGGCCAGGTCTTCCACCACAAGCCAGCCTATGGCGATGCGGCCATCGGTGGTCTCGGTCAGGCCTTGGCTCTCTAGTGCTTTGAGCAACACCACGGTGCTCGCTACCGACAAAGAAACACCAAATACCAGCGCCTCCCCTAGAGACCACCCCCACCACGAGGCCAAGCCTGCGCCCAAGGCTGTGGCTACCAGCATTTGAACCACTGCACCGGGCAAGGCAACTTTGCGAACCGCCAACAGATCATCCACAGAAAAATGCAGCCCCACGCCAAACATCAACAACATCACACCCACTTCAGCGAGTTGGGAGGCGATTTGGGCATCTGCCACAAAACCGGGCGTAGCTGGGCCAATAGCAATCCCCGCCAGCAAATAGCCAACCAGCGCGGGAAGTTTCAGCTTCACCGCCAAAAAGCCCAAAAGCAGGGCCAAACCGAAGCCAGCGGCAAGCGTAGTGATCAGGCTGATGGAGTGTGGCAAGGGGGAGTTCCGTTTTCTAGTGTGAGCCATTGAGCGCATCAAGCAGCTCGGTTTCAATTTCAATCTGCGCGCGGTTGTGCTGCAATTGCGGCCCGTGGATGAGGAAGATGTCTTCCACCCGCTCGCCCAGCGTGACGACCTTGGCCAGTTGCACTTCGACGTGATGCTTGGCCAAAATACGGGCTATCGAATACAACAAGCCCACGCGGTCACTGGCCGAGATGTTCAGCAGCCAAAGTTGCGCTTTTTCATCGGGGCGCAGGCTCACCCGGGGGGCGATGGGGAAGCTTTTCACGCGTCGTGATACCCGCCCTCGGCCCGGCGCGGGCAGTGGCCCCGCTTTGGCGATGGCTAAGGCCAAGCCGTTTTCCAGCATGCTCACGATCTCGCGGTATTGGTCGCCCGTGTCGTTGGTGGTGACCACCTGAAACGTGTCAAGGGCGTAGCCCGTTTTGGTGGTGTGCACGCGGGCATCCAAAATGCTAAAGCCTCCTTGGTCGAAATAGCCGCAAATGCGGGCAAACAGGTCGCTTTGGTCTTTGGTGTACACCAGCACTTGCAGACCTTCACCCACGGGCGAACGGCGGGCTTGGACTATCGGCGTAGGCGTGGCTACATAGCGGGACAACTGCTTGGTGTGCCAAGCAATATCGGCCGCGTCGTGGCGCATGAAGTAGCCTACGTCCAGCGTGTCCCACAGCGGCTTATGGGCCTCAAACGGCATGGCATACAGGGCGATCATGACCAGCGCTTCGCGTTTGACCGACTCCACATCCGCATCCGGGTCGGGCGCGCGCCCGCCCAGCACCCGAGTGGTGTAGCGGTACAGGTCTTCTAGCAACTTGCCCTTCCAAGCGTTCCACACTTTGGGTGATGTGCCGCGGATGTCTGCCACGGTGAGCAGGTACAGCGCGGTCAACTGGCGCTCATTGCCCATGCGGGCGGCAAAGTCGGCAATCACCTTGGGGTTGCTCAGGTCCATCTTTTGGGCGGTGTTGCTCATCAGCAAATGTTCGCGCACCAAAAACTCGATGAGTTTGACGTCTTCCCCCGCAAAGCCGTGCTGCTTGCAAAAGCGGCGGGCCTCTTGCGCGCCCAGCTCAGAGTGGTCGCCACCCCGGCCTTTGGCAATGTCGTGAAACAGGGCGGCGATGTACAGCACCCAAGGCTTGTCCCAGCCGCCGGCTAACTGCGAGCACAGGGGGTATTCGTGCGCGTGCTCCACAATAAAGAAGCGGCGCATATTGCGCAGCACCATCAAAATGTGTTGGTCCACCGTGTAGACATGGAACAGGTCATGCTGCATCTGCCCCACTATGCGGCGAAACACCCACAGGTAGCGCCCCAGCACCGAGGTCTGGTTCATCAGCCGCATGGCGTGGGTAATGCCCTTGGGTTGCATCAAAATTTGGTGGAAGGTGGCCCGGTTTACCGGGTCTACCCGAAAGCGCGCATCCATCAATTTGCGTGCGTTGTACAGCGCGCGCAAGGTGCGGGCCGAAAGGCCCTTGGCCCCCACGGTAGTTTGGTAGACCAAAAAGGTTTCCAAAATGGCGTGGGGTTCGCGCTGGTACAGGTCGTCGCTGACTACATCCACCATGCCTGCTTTGTCGTTAAAGCGGGCATTGATAGGACGTGGCGCGTGGGTGGATGGGTTTAAGCGCTCTTCAATATTGAGCAGCAAAATTTGGTTGAGCTGGGTTACTGCTTTAGCGGCCCAGTAGTAGCGCTTCATGAGCCCTTCGCTCGCGC
>JBIIYT010000258.1:0-4147 GCA_044346675.1 Rhodoferax sp.
TCAAACCAATGCGTGATGCGGCCCAGTGTTTTGTCGTACAGGGTGCTGCGCGCGCCCTTGCGGCCCAAAGAGTCAATGCTGGGGTCGTGCCACACGCTAGACAACATGGGGTCCAGCGTAAAGCTCACAAACATGGAGATGAGCACCGCTGCCACAATGGTGATGCCAAACTCGTGAAAAAACTTGCCGATGATGCCGCCCATAAAACCAATGGGTAGAAACACCGCCACGATAGACAAGGTGGTGGCCAACACCGCTAGGCCAATTTCCTCGGTGCCCTCCAGCGAAGCCTTGAATGCGCTCTTGCCCATTTGCACATGGCGCACAATGTTTTCGCGCACCACAATGGCGTCGTCAATCAGCAAGCCAACGCACAGGCTCAGCGCCATGAGGGTGATCATGTTGATGGTGAAGCCAAACAAGTTCATGAAGAAAAATGTGCCAATGATGGCAATGGGCAGCGTTAGCCCGGTAATGACGGTAGAGCGCCATGAGTTCAAGAACAAGAACACGATCAAAACCGTAAGCAAGGCACCTTCAATGAGCGTGACGCGCACGTTTTGCACTGCCACCCGAATCTGCCGAGAGCCATCGGTAATCTGCTCCAGTCGCACGCCGGGGGGGAGTTGCTCCTGCATATCGGCAAGCGCTTTTTGCAAGCCATCCACCACCGCAATGGTGTTCTCGTCTTGCGACTTTTGCACGTTGAGCAGGAGCGTGCGCTGGCCGTTGTACAAGGCTAGGCTTTCGATCTCCTGGGCGCCGTCGCTCACCTGCGCAATCTGGTCTATGCGTACGGGGGCACCGCCCTTGCGTGCAACAATAATCTTGCCAAAATCTTCCGGCTGCTGCATGCGCGCAGCGATCTGAATGACTCGGTCTTGCTCTGTGGAGCGAATGTTGCCTATGGGCAGGTCTTGGTTCTCATTGCGCACGGCCGCCACCACCTGCTCTGGTGTGATGCCATAGGCCTCTAGCGCTTTGGGGTTCAGATAAATATTGATCTCACGCTTGGTGCCGCCCACCAGCGTGACCGAGCCCACGCCGCGCACATTCTCTAAGCGTTTCTTGAGCCGCTGCTCGGCCCAGTTGGTAAGTTCTATGGCGCTCATGGCTTGGCCGGTGGCAGATGCGGTAGCGCGGGTATCAGGCAGTACCGCTACCGACCAGATAGCACGGGCCGAGGGGTCAAACCGCAACACGCGCGGCTCCTTCACCTCCTCGCGCAAGAGCGGCTTGACGGCGGCTACTTTTTCGCGCACGTCATCGGCTGCTTTGCGCCCGTCAATATGCAACCCAAACTCAATGACGACGATGGACTGCCCTTCGTAGCTGCGGGAGGTGAGCGCCTTGATGCCGGCAATGGAGTTCACACCCTCTTCAATTTTTTTGGAAACTTCGCTTTCCACAATCTCTGGCGATGCGCCGGGGTAGTCGGCAATCACGACAACCACGGGAAAGTCGATGTTTGGGAATTGGTCCACCTGCAGGCGCTGCAAAGAGAACAGGCCCAACACCACCAAGGCCAGCATGGCCATGGTGGCAAAAACAGGGTTCTGAAGGCTAACGCGTGTAAACCACATCTAGGGAGTACCGCTTGCGAACTTGACGGGGCTGCCCATTGGCAACACTCCTACTGTGCCGCGCACGACTTGGTCATTTTCATTAAGACCCTGGGTAATGCTGACCATGGGCTCGTCTGCCCATTCGCCCCTTGCGCCCAACACCACAGTTTGGTGTACCACTTGGCCCTGAACAAGAAGTTGCACATAGGGCTGCGGCTTGTCAGCGCGCACTGCGCTTAGGGGCACCGCCAGCGCGCTGCTGTTGCTGCCGGTCATCAGTGTGCCTTGCGCAAACAGGCCTTGCCTTAGGTCGGCCGCACCGTCAACCGACAAATACGCCAGCACAGCGCGGCTACCTGCTTGCGCCGTGGGGTTGATGCGCACCACTTTGGCCTTTACCGGGGTGGGCGAACCTTCAATAGCAAGTAACGCCGTTTGGCCTACCTTCACGTCCAACGAGTCGGTGGCGCTTAAATTGGCTTCGAGTTCGAGTCTGTTGAGGTCGACAATCTCCACAATACGTGCATCCACCGCAACCCTTTCTCCGGGTTGTGCCAAGCGCTGAGCCACTTGGCCCGAAATGGGAGCACGCAACACGGTGTCGTCCAAGGACTTGGCCGAGACTTCCACTGCGGCCTGTGCCGCGCGGTAGTTGGCCTCTGCCGATGCGAGCGTAGCGATGGAGGAGTCCAAGGCGGTTTTGGAGATGAAGCCTTGGTCCACTAAAGAGCGGTTGTTGTCAAAACTGCGCTTGGCAATGTCCACCTGGGCTTTGGCCGATTCGGCTTGTTGTTGCGCTTGGCGCACGCGCGCTTGAAATTCGGTGGAGTCCACACGGGCAATGACTTGCCCAGCCTTCACGTAGTCACCTTCGCGCACACGTAAGTCTTGCAGTTCTCCCGCAACGCGGGCTTTGATGAAGGCTGAATTTACCGCCTTCAGTGGCCCAGAAATGTTCAGACCCTGCTGTAGCGAGATGGATTTCACTCGCAGCACATCGTTGGCCGATAACTCGATGACCGAGCGCGTTTGTTGTGCCACTTGTTGCGCTTGGGGTGCGGCAGATTTTTCCTTGCGACTATGGATGGCACGCAGTGCTGCACCCGCCAGCAAGATGGCGGCCACGACGATGGCAGCCCAGCGCAGGCGATTTTTCATGGTTTAAGACTTGCTGGGCGCACGTTGAGGCCCCAAAGAATGTTGTCAAGCTGCACCCTCAGATACTCTTGCGGATTGAGCTGTGCGCTGGCGTCACAGCAGGCCCCAAACGAGTGCCGCCAGTTGGCCAAGTACAGCATAGGGGCCAAGATGGCATAGACACCGTATTGGAGGTCAATGGGGCGGAATTCGCCACTGTCCATGCCACGCTGCAACACGCGTTTGAGCAGCGAAGAGCCTGGCTCTATAACTTCTTTTTGGTAGAAAGCGGCCAGTTCCGGGAAGTTGCCGGCCTCGCTCATCATCAACTTAGAGATGCCAGAGGCCTTGGTGGAGCCTACCTGCTCCCACCACGTATTCACGCAGTAGCGCAGCATGTCGGCACTGCTGCCTTGGTAGCTGTCTAGCTCTTTACCCCATTCGGCATAGCGGGTGGAAAGGTTTTTGCGCACCACCGCTTTGAATAACTCTTCTTTGCTGGAGAAGTACAAAAACAGCGTGCCCTTGGACACGCCCGCGCGCTTGGCGACCTCTTCGGCGCGGGTGGCAGCAAACCCTTTTTCTACGAACAAGTCCAGCGCTGCGGCGAGCAGCTCGGCTGGGCGGGCTTCTTTGCGCCGCTCGTGCTTGGCGCGCACGGCGGCAACGATCGGGCAGAAGATGGTCGACTTGGACATGAATTAATGACTAATTGGTTATTAATATAGCGGCCTGCCAAGGCGGTGTCAATGAAGCATGTGTAAACCTCAGCAAGGGCAAAGCTTATTCGGTGCAACGTAAGATGGCCTATCGCCCGCCGACTTAGGCTTCTAATTGGAGTAGTTTCATGACAGATTCTTTGCAAACCATCACCGTGGGAGGAGGTTGCTTTTGGTGCACTGAGGCGGTGTATGTGCAGGTGCGCGGCGTGGTGGATGTGGAGTCGGGTTATTGCAATGGCGTCACCGAGCGACCAAGCTATGAGCAGGTGTGTACCGGTAAAACCGGTCATAACGAGGTAGTCAAGCTGGTGTTTGACCCTGCGCAGGTGAGTGTGCGGGACTTGCTGGAGATATTCTTCGTTATTCACGACCCCACCACCCGCAACCGCCAGGGCAATGACACGGGCACGCAGTACCGCAGCGGTATTTACTTCTCCAGCCCCGAGCACCATACCGTAGCCAAAGAGCTCATCGAAGAGCTCAACCGCAGCGGTATGTATGAGCGCCCGGTGGTGACGGAATTGGTGGCTTTGACCAATTATTGGCCGGCCGAGGCCTACCACCAAGACTACTTTGAAAAGAACCCAACGCAAGGGTATTGCTTGGCAGTGGCCGCGCCCAAGGTGGCCAAGTTTCGCAAGACCTTTGCTAGGCTGCAAAAATAGGGCCAGTATTGTAGTGGGCTAACTGGGCTGGTACGGCGAAAAATGGGCGTGAAAAATC
>JBIIYT010000260.1:0-4136 GCA_044346675.1 Rhodoferax sp.
GGTAGAAGTCGCGCGTGCCTTGGCCAGCATGGGCTTTAGCTTGGTGGCTACCAAAGGCACTGCCGCCGCCATCAACGCCGCAGGCGTGGTGTGTGGTGTGGTGAACAAAGTGGCCGAAGGCCGCCCCCACATTGTGGACATGATCAAGAACGAAGAAATCGCCTTGGTCATCAACACCGTGGAAGAGCGGCGCAACGCCATTGCCGATTCGCGCCAAATCCGCACCAGTGCTTTGTTGGCCCGCGTGACCACCTTCACCACCATTGCCGGTGCTGAAGCGGCGGTGCAGGGCATGCGGCATTTGGACACGCTGGACGTCATCTCCATCCAAGAGATGCATGCGCAGCTGGCTGCCTAAATTAACGGCATAATCTCGCCATCTCAACACCGCCGAACGGCAACGCTCGGCGGTTTCCTTTTTGTGTAGACCTTTATTACGATCATCGGAGCACCACGTGGCTACCATCCCTATTACCAAGCGCGGCGCAGAGCTGCTCAAAGCCGAGTTGCACAAACTCAAAACCGTAGACCGTCCCTGGGTCATTAACGCTATTGCCGATGCGCGCGCGCAAGGCGACCTGAGCGAAAACGCCGAATACGAAGCGGCTAAAGATCGCCAGGGTTTTATTGAAGGCCGCATTCAAGAGGTAGAAGGCAAGCTCTCAGCCTGCCAAATCATCGACCCCACGGAACTCAACGCCGAAGGCCGCGTGGTCTTTGGTGCTACGGTGAAGTTGGAAGACGAAGACGCGGGCAACATGGTTACCTACCAAATCGTGGGCGAAGACGAGGCCGACATCAAGCTCGGCCTGGTCAACATCAGCAGCCCCATAGCCCGCGCGCTTATCGGCAAATCAGAGGGCGACTCGGTAGAAGTGAAGACTCCGGGTGGCGTGAAGACGTATGAAGTGGTAGAGGTGTCATACGTTTAGGCTTGGGTCTAAGCTGCTGCACAGCCTGCCGCTGTGGATTGCGGCGGCGTGGTGGGGCAGCCTCACCACGCTGGGTTTCTTTGTGGTGCCCATGCTCTTTGTCCACCTGCCCGAGCCGGCCATGGCCGGGCGCATGGCGGCCAAACTTTTCTCTGTGCAAACCCAAGTGTCTGCCGCTTGTGGGCTGGGTTTGCTCTTGTTTACCAGGTCAAATAAGCCGTCTGCGCTTATAGAACGAGCGCAAGAAGCTATTATTTTTATAGTGGCCGGTATGCTGCTGGCCTTGCTGGTGGAATACGGCGTGGCACCGCGCATTGTGGCGCGTGAGAACTTGGCGCTGTGGCACCGCGTGGGCAGTGTGATGTACTTTTTGCAGTGGGTGTGTGCGGGGCTGGTGTTTTGGAAGCTGGCTTCAACGGCACAAGGCGCAGCCGAAGCCCGGTGAGCACAAATACCAGCTGCAGCGATAACAAGTGGTTCGTCGCGGACCATAGGTCTCAACACGCATCTAGACTCGCCATCATCTTACTCACCATAAGCTTGCATGGCTGCATGGTCGTGCCTCGTACAGTCGAGTCTTTTGATCCTGATTGTCAGCGCCTATCCAAGAGGATGGAGCTGCAGCCTGTGCAGTTGGCTCAGTTCAATAACTGTGGTCAAGATTGCGCGGCCCTGCTGGTGGCCGCTGGTGCAGTGGCCGCCGCCAGCGTGGTCGTTTCCGGCAGCATTGCCATCGTGGGTAATGTCGCGTACTGGATGGAAGAAGGGCGCTGCGCCCCACTGGAAATGCCCAAGTTCAGCACGCTCAAGCAACCATAGCCGGAGCCGGTTGTACGTGCATAGGCGCAGCCTTGAAGCGCTGCTTTGCCTGCCACACGTCATAGGCACTTTGCTCGGCCAGCCATAGGCGGGCTTCCCCCCCACGCTCTATGCCAAGCCATGCTTCAATGCGCAAGGCCATCTCGGGCGAAATGGCCGCACGGCCATTCAACACACGCGACAGGGCCACGCGCGACACGTCCAACTGCTTGGCAGCATCGGTAACACTGAGCCCCAGCGCGGGTAGCACATCGTCACGCAGCGTCAAGCCGGGGTGCGAGGGGTTAAACATTCGTGCCATATTCATCTCCTAGTGATAGTCTTGGTAGTCCACCAGCACGGCATCTGTGCAGTCAAAGGTGAACGTCATCCGCCAATTGCCGCTTACCCACACCGAAAATGCCCTTTGAATTCGCGCCCCTTTAGCGGGTGCAACCCCCAGCCTGGCCAGCTCATACCTTGGGCAGTGCTTGTTTCGTTCAAACGGCGCAGCATGGCAGCCAGTCGCGGGGCCTGTTAATGGAACGTGGCGTGATCCTGTGTATCGTGGTGAGGGGAAATTCGGCGCTGCGGGACTACAAAACCAGGACAAGGCTACCAGGACAAATCAGGCGGTGTTGTCTTGTATCATGTGGCGATTTTTACTATCTCTAGAACTCCAATGAAGCTTTGCATCAGCACCCTCCTTGCAGTCCTGTGTGTCGCATGCCCACTGCACTCGGCAGCCCAAACGACAGAATCCGTAGTAATCTTCACCGTCGATTCCACCTACAACTACAACAGCCCGGGAACTGGTTTGATCGGTTCCATCATTGATAGTGCCGGCAACAAGAGGACTGCCGAGTTTGCCAGTACGCTTAGGACGGCTCTTGGATTCGACCTCGCGCCGCAGGCCCTGCCGGTCATCACATGCGGCGTGGTGCCGACCACTGCGAGCCCGTGCCCCTCGGTATATCTGGCGGATGCGTCTCCCGCTGCGATCAGGACAGTTCTCGAGCAAAAAAACGTTACTCAGGGGGTAGTCGTTAGTTACTTCGCCATGTTCAATCCCGCGGAATTTTGGGCTCGGCTCGTGGTGCAGTCAGTGAGGATCAGTGGCGAAGGCATCTCTAATGTCGGAGTGCCAAAGACAGCCTACTACATCTCGCGGTTGTCGGATGCCGACATCAATCTTCAGGGCCAGCCTTGGAAAGAAGGAATCCCACCCCGACTCGAGACCGAGGTCCGAGCATCCTGGCCTGAGCTACGCGCCGGATGGTTGCAACTAGAGTCTGACGGGGCAGGCGATAGCAATCCACAAGAGAAGTGGAAGAGTGCACCGAAGGTACAAGCGCAAGATGGATGGGTATTTAACTGCCGCGGTATGTTCGGCTGCTCGGGCCAACACATCCTCAGGCAAACAGATGAACGTGCTTGGATCACCCCAGGCAGAGGGTCAATGATTGCTTCGATCAACAAGAGCCAAGCCGCTTTCGCGACCAACTTTATGGCACTGATGATCCGGTAGATTTTTTGGGCTAAAGGTGGTTTCGTACGATAGCCCGTTCAATGGGCACATCGAAAATAGAACTCACGATGAGAATGGCACTTCCGAAGTCTCAGGCGTACCGCACAGCCAATCGGTGAGGCCTTCCAGTTTCTTACTATGTGCTCCGCTGGCTTTATAGATTGAGTGCCGAAACTTTGCAGAGTTCCCGACGGTTTGACGAGCGAGCTTTGGCATTAGTCCGTGAATACCACTGCCGTCTCACTCTATAACCAAGAGTTTTAAGCCCTAAGTGGGAGTTACCGCTGGGCGGATAACAATTAAGGACTTAAAACTCAACTTCTAGCTTTATGCCCACTCTATATCGAGGGCTACTTTGAGAGTGAACTAGCGAGTTAACTGCTCAGGTCTGACTACGCTTCTTCACACTCACCGGCGGCTTAGGCTTAGCCCGGCGCACATTGCCCCCCGCAGTCAGCCGTTGGTTGCCTAGCACGCGCAGGGTTTTCACCTCGGGGCGCTGGCCGGCACGTTTGCTGTATTTCAACACTTTGAAGTCGCGTGGGCCGGCTTTGCGGTCTTCGTCCACGGCTTTCTCTTTGGCTTTCTTCACCTGCGGGCGCCACAGCACCAGCAGTTTGCCGATGTGCTGAATGGGCGCAGCGCTCAAGTCATCGGCCAGGGTTTGAAACATGGCTTCGCGCGCGGTGCGCTCGTCTGAGAAGACCCGCACTTTGATGAGCCCGTGGGCATTGAGTGCGGCGTCGATTTCTTTTTTAACGTTGGCGGTCAGGCCGTCGCCACCCACCATAACTACGGGGTCGAGGTGGTGGGCTTCGGCGCGGTGGTCTTTGCGCTGGGCGGGTGTGAGTTCTATTTTGGGCATACCGGTATTATCG
>JBIIYT010000261.1:0-4126 GCA_044346675.1 Rhodoferax sp.
ATCCAATAACTTTCTTGCGCAATGCACTATTGATTTTGTGCCCGTTTATGGCATACGACAAAAATAGTGAATTGCCACCAATGGCGGTGAGCCGATATACGTGATCTCCTAGGACATAAGCCATATCAGCATCAATGTAGCCAACTCTTCCAATGATGCCGCCGCCGCCAATGTCGTCCTTTGGCATTACCAAGTCGCCAGCAGCAAGGAAATCACCGTGAAAATTGGTTGACTTTGAAACAATGAGTTTCCCATCGGTAGAAACCGACCCCATATCCACGACCCAATATCTACCGCCTGTTTCCACGTAAGCACTCTTTGTTTTGCCTGCGGAAATTGTGAAAACATCTGCCAACCGCTTCACCTCCCACTCACCACTAAACCCCGGCAGCCGGGTCTGGCCAGTGAGGAGTTGTTGCATGGCGGCCTGTTTGAGGTTGCGTTTTTTGGTGATGAGTTGGTCTAGGGATTCGACCAGGGCATCCGCATCGCGCAGGGCTTCGGCGATGGCTTCTTGCTCTGCTCTGGTGGATGGGATCGGAATTTGTGTTTGTCGAATAGTCGTTAGGCCTAAATTGCCGATAGTCGATCCCGTTAGGCCGTCAAAAAACTGGCGATCTACCAGTTCCGTTTGAAGCGAGTAGTAAACAAGCAGTTTAGAGAAATTGAGCTTCACATTTAAGTATGCAGTACTCTTGCCTAGGATCACTGGCTCGCCATCAAACAACGCTAAGTTGCCAACGGTACCGTTAATTGACATCAATATTGAATTGCTGACCAGAGGTTTTTTGTGTTTGATGTACTCAGAGACATCTACCGATTTTGTATCGCTGGTACTCACTATTTTCCCGTCAACCAAGTTGTTCCCGTTGATGAAGAAATATGCGCCAGTGGGTGAGTAGATTGGCGTTCCATGCAAGCCATCACCAATGTGACTTGTTATCTGCGCCAGTGGCACTGCGTCCCAATCCTCTGGAATCATCCCCACTTCCGTCTGCTTGAAGCCCGCCTTCAGTTCCATGCAAACCCCATCTTGGCCAGATGTTGGTTGACCTTGGCTTCCAGCTCGCTCACGCGGCTTGCCATTTGCGGCATGGGCGTCTCATACCTTTCGGCCAACTCTTTCACACGCTGGGTCAGGCGCTGGCTGATGCGGTCCATTTCGCCGTGGATGGCGGTGCTTAAGGTGGCCAGCCACTTGTCGTCCACCACCAGCGTTTGCACCTCGGCGGCACTGAGCTTGGGGTAGTGGGCGTAGGCGGCTGCGTCTAGCGCGGCATCTTGCTCTTTTAGGCGCCTCTTCATGTCTGCCTCGGTGGCGGATAGTTTGAGCCAAGTGTCAAGCACCTCGGCTTCGTCTGCAGCATCTTTGTCGCCTTTAATTTCTTTTAGGCGCTCGGCCACGTTGGCTTTGTTGATTTTGTCAAAGCCGCCAAACACGGCCTCGTCGCCACTGTGCTCTTCTTCTAGCTCGGTGATTTGGGCGACGGTGCTGTCCAGGTCTGCGGTGAGTTGGTCAATGGCGGCTTGTTCTTTGGCAAAGTAGCGCGCCACGATGAGTGCTTTGGGCACCAGGTCGCAGGCCCAGCCTTTGTCTTTTTCTTTGCCTTTTTTGTCTTTTTCGATGATGCGGTGGGTCTCGGCCTTCCAGCCGTCGGCAGCCACTAGGTAGCAGTCGTCTTGCATAGTGGTGGCCCAATAGTCCATGAGGTGCTGGTACACGCCATAGGCATCCATCAGCGGCTTGGCGGTGTAGTGGGCCAGCAGGTCTTCGGCCAGCGTGGATATGACTTGTTTGGGGTGGCAGCCCACGTCTAGCGCCTTCAGAGTGCGGGCGGTTTTGCTTTGCCACTGGGCAAACAGGGTGTTCATGCCGGTGATGAAGGCGGTGAACTCGGGGTGGCCGTAGATGGTGGTTTTGATGTGGGCTTTGTCCACTGCTAGTTTGAGGTAACCGGGGCGGCTGGAGTGGAAGAGGCTGGTGCGCAGCTGCGGGCACACGGCCCAGTAGGGTTGCAGGGCGTCCACATCGGCGCTGGGTATGCCGCCTTGCAGGTGGCCTGCAATGTCTTGCAGGTCTTCAGCGGTTTGGCTGTCGATGTAGCGGGGCAGGTTGAGGTTGAAGTCGTTTTTCTCAATCTCGGCCAGGCTGACCATGCGGGCGTATTGGGGCACGTCGGTGCGCTTGGTGAAGACGTCGCAAATTTTGTGGATGTCGCGGTCGCGCAGGCGGTTTTTGGGGCCGTCTTTCATGTAGCCGCTGCTGGCGTCTACCATGAAGATGCCTTTGCCTTGTGAGACTCGGGCGTGGGCGTCTTGCTTATCCAGCACGATGATGCAGGCCGGAATGCCGGTGCCATAAAACAGGTTGGCAGGCAGGCCGATGATGCCCACGATGTAGCCCCTGCGCACCAGGTTTTTGCGAATATCTGCCTCGGCATTGCCGCGAAACAGCACGCCGTGCGGCAAGATGCAAGCACCCCTGCCGGTGCTTTTCAGGGAGCGCACGATGTGCAGCAGGTAGGCGTAGTCGCCTTGCTTGGCGGGCGGCACGCCAAAGCCCTTGAAGCGGTCAGCGGGGTCGTTCAGCGGGTCCAGCCCGGTGCTCCAGCGCTTGTCGCTAAACGGGGGGTTGGCCACCACGTAGTCAAAGGTTTTGATGCTGCTGCCGTCCTGAAACTTTGGTTTGGCCAGGGTGCTGTGGCCGCCTTCAATGAGCGCAGTGGGGTAGTTGTGCAGGATCATATTCATGCGCGCCAGGCCTGCGGTGGCAGAGTCTTTTTCCTGGCCGTAGAGGGTGATGTCTGCGGTGGCGGCATCGCCCACTTTCAGCAATAGCGAGCCGGAACCACATGTGGGGTCATAGGCGGTGGTGTTGTTGGTGGTTGCCGCCTCGTGGATGCCGATGATGCGGGCCATGATGGTGCTGACCTCGGATGGCGTATAGAACTGGCCCTTGCTCTTGCCGCTTTCGGTAGCGAAGTGGCGCATGAGGTATTCATAAGCGTCGCCCAAAATGTCGTCGCCATCGGCGCGGTTTTTGGAGAAGTCGAGCGCCTTGTTCTCAAAAATGGCGATGAGGTTGGTGAGGCGCTCTACCTTTTCGTCGCTGGAGCCGAGCTTGTTGGGGTCGTCAAAGTCGGGCAGGTCAGACAGCTTGTTGGCTAGGCCTAAGGGGCCGATGATCTTTTTGTTGATCTGGTCGCCAATGTCGGGCTTGCCTTTGAGGGCCACCATGTCGGCAAAGCTGGCGCCCGGCGGGATGGTGATGGGTGCAAAGGGTTGGCCTGCGTATTTGTCAGACACGTATTTGACGAACAGCAGAAACAGGACGTAGTCTTTGTACTGACTAGCATCCATGCCGCCGCGCAGTTCGTCGCAGCTTTGCCAAAGGGATGAATAGAGTTCGGATTTTTTGAGGGCCATGTGGCGAATCATATAGAGCAGCTTTTCGCTGGAGAAGCAGGTATCTGCGCACTTGCCGGGACGCATATGCGATGCAGCCCCGGCAATCTGCGAAAATCCCCCCATGAACGCGACCAATCACACCTTACCCGTTGCCGAATACACCCACGCCCTGGGTTCGCAGGCAAAAGTGGCCTCCGCGCTTATGGCACGCGCGCAAACAGCTACCAAAAACATAGCGTTGCGCAAGCTCGCCGCACTCTTGCGTGAAAACACCCAGGCGCTGCAAATCGACAATGCCAAGGATATTGACCGCGCCACCGCCGCCGGGCTGTCCGCGCCCATGGTGGACCGCCTCAAACTCACCCCCAAAGTGCTGGAAACCTGCGCCCAAGGCTGCGAGCAACTGGCCGCCATGCCCGATGTGATTGGCGAAATCATTGGTATGAAGCAACAGCCCAGCGGCATTCGCGTGGGGCAGATGCGTGTGCCCATTGGCGTGTTCGGCATGATTTTTGAAAGCCGCCCTAATGTGACGATTGAGGCGGCCAGCCTCTCCATTAAAAGCGGCAACGCCTGCATTTTGCGTGGTGGTTCCGAGGCGATTGACTCCAACAAAGCCTTGGCCAAGCTCGTGCAGCAGGCGCTGACCGAGAGTGGCCTGCCCGCAGACGCCGTGCAACTGGTGCAAACCACCGACCGCGAGGTGGTGGGCCAGCTC
>JBIIYT010000262.1:0-4105 GCA_044346675.1 Rhodoferax sp.
GCCCTAGGAGTTTAACCACCATGCCCCGCTCAGCACTCACCCCCGCCGATTACCTCAAAAAAATACTCACTGCCCGCGTCTACGACGTGGCCATTGAAACCGCCTTAGAGCCCGCCCGCGCTTTGAGCCGCAGGCTGCACAACACAGTGCTGCTCAAACGCGAGGACCAGCAACCCGTGCGCAGCTTCAAACTGCGTGGCGCTTACAACAAAATGGCACAGCTCACACCCGCCCAGCTCAAGAAGGGCGTGATTTGCGCCTCCGCCGGCAACCACGCGCAGGGCGTGGCCTTGAGCGCCAGCAAGCTGGGCACGCGCGCTGTCATTGTGATGCCCACTACCACGCCGCAGGTGAAGGTAGACGCGGTGCGCAGCTTTGGCGGCGAGGTGGTGCTGTTTGGCGAGAGCTACTCCGACGCTTATGGCCACGCGCTGACCTTACAAGACAAGCAGGGGCTGACCTTTGTGCACCCTTTTGACGACCCCGATGTGATTGCCGGCCAAGGCACCATTGCCATGGAAATTCTGCGCCAAGTGCAAACGCTGGGTGCCGACAAAGCGGCCAAATCTGGCAACAAAGTGCGTGCGCAGAGCAGCATGGCGCTAGACGCGGTGTTTGTGGCCATTGGCGGCGGCGGGCTCATCTCTGGCGTGGCCAACTACATCAAGGCGGTGGATCCACGCATCAAGGTCATTGGCGTGCAGATGAACGACTCCAACGCCATGATGCAATCGGTGGCCGCCAAAAAGCGGGTTACGCTGGCCGATGTGGGCTTGTTCTCAGACGGCACTGCGGTGAAGCTGGTGGGGGAAGAAACCTTTCGGGTGGCACGCGGGCTGGTGGATGAGTTCATAGCCGTGGACACCGACGCGGTGTGCGCCGCCATCAAAGACGTGTTTGTGGACACACGCTCCATTGTGGAGCCTGCAGGCGCACTGGCGGTGGCCGCCATCAAGCAGTACGTAGCCACGCACAAAACCAAAGGCGAAACCTACGCCGCTATTTTGTGTGGTGCCAATATGAACTTTGACCGCCTGCGCTTTGTGGCCGAGCGGGCCGAGGTGGGCGAGGAGCGCGAGGCGCTGTTTGCGGTGACTATTCCTGAGGAGCGCGGCAGCTTTAAGCGCTTTTGCGAACTCATAGGCGCGCTGCCCGGCGGGCCGCGCAACGTGACCGAATTTAACTACCGCATTAGCGACTCAGCTAAGGCGCATGTGTTTGTAGGGCTAACCACCAAAGGCAAGGGCGAGTCGGGAAAGATTGCCAACGGTTTTTCCAAGCAAGGCTTTCAAACGCTGGACTTGACCCACGATGAGCTGGCCAAAGAACACATTCGCCACATGGTGGGTGGCCACTCGGCACTGGCACATGACGAACGGCTGCTGCGCTTTGTGTTCCCAGAGCGGCCCGGCGCGCTGATGAAATTTTTAAGCCTGATGCGCCCGGGCTGGAACATCAGCCTGTTTCACTACCGCAACCAAGGCGCCGACTACGGCCGCATTTTGGTGGGCTTGCAGGTGCCCAAGGCGGAGGACAAAGCGTTTGCCCAGTTCTTGCACACGCTGGACTACCCGTATGTAGAGGAAACCGCCAACCCGGTGTACCGCATGTTCTTACAGCAATGATACGGGTACGGGGCCATGTGCAGAACCATGTCCCGAGATGGCTACGGTAGTTTTGCGTCTGGCAAGGGTGGCATTTGTAGCACCAAACCCGCATCCCCGGTACTGGCTTGTCCATCCGCAGCACCCGGACGCACCAGCACTGCTTGGCGCTGCTTGACCGAGTGCAATACCCACGCATCACCCACCTTCGCACCCACCACATAAGGCTTGGCGCGCAGGCCATCTACCGCAATGAGCGCCGCCCCGCCCACACCGCCTTGGGCGAGCACCCCTACTAAGCTAAACCGGCTGCTAGCAAGCGCGGCGCCTTGCGCATCAGGCATGGGCGTCGCGGCCGGCCCAGCCCCCAGCGCCTGCGCCACAGCAGCAGTTTGCGCCACCACAGTAGGGGCGGCGTACGTCATGGGGCTAGACGCCACTGCGGCAGGCGCACCCACCCACTGCAATACCCAATAGGTCGCACTCAAGCCCACAGCCAAAGCCAGTACAAAAGTAACAAAACGTGAGAACCAGAGGGTTTGAGGGGGCAGGCTCATGGGGCGCATTATCATGGAAGCTGACTCTCTACTACCCGCAGCCTCCCTGCCACGCACCATGCTCCAGCACATTGATACCGTTCATCGCCCCATGCATCAAGCCCTTGTGCGCAAACGCAGCACCGGATTTACACTGATCGAACTCTTGGTAGTACTGGCCATCATTGGCATGTTGGCAGCGCTCATTGCGCCCAATGTGATGGACCGATGGGAAGATGCCCGCACCACGGCCGCGCGCACCGATATTGCCAACCTCAGCCAACAACTAAAGCTTTACAAGCTAGACAACCAGCGCTACCCCACGGCTGAGCAAGGCCTGCGCGCGCTGGTGGCAAAGCCCGCCAGCGGCCCCATTCCCAACAACTGGCGCCCCTATCTGGACAAGCTGCCTAACGACCCTTGGGGCCGCGCCTACTTGTACATGAACCCGGGGCTCAAGGGCGAGGTAGACGTGCTGTCCTTTGGTGCCGACGGCCAAGCGGGCGGGGAAGGCAACAATGCTGACATTGGCAGTTGGCAGTAAGCGTAATAGCCCCCCTGCGCGCGGCTTTACTCTGCTAGAGCTATTGGTGGTAGTGGCCGTTGTGGCCATGGTATCTGCTGGCGTTGTCGTGGCCCTGCGCGACTCTGCACAAGCCGGGCTAGAAACCCAAGCGCAAGCCTTGGTCGCGCAGCTGGAGTCAGGGCGGGCCCAGTCACGCGCCAGCGGCGTGGCCGTATTCTGGACTGCCACAGCCAAGGGCTTTACGCTGGACGGCAAAGAACGGGTGTGGCAAATACCGGGCGTGCAGGCACAAAGCGCGCAGCCGTTGTTGCTCGGGCCGGAGCCCGTCATCCCCCCGCAAAGCGTAACGCTGTGGCTCACCGAACAGCCCGAACGCCGTCTGCGCGTGGCCACCGACGGAGTGCGCCCATTTGCGGTGTATGACGCTTTGCCCCCAACTCTCCCATAACATGCGCTGCGCAAAAGGTTTTACGCTGATTGAAGTACTGGTCGCGCTGGCCATTGTGTCGACCACGCTCATTGCGGGTCTGCAAGCCAGCGCAGCCCTCACGCGCAATGCCGAACGCCAGACCGACCGTGTGCTGGCCCAGCTGTGTGCTGAAAACGCCTTGGCGCAAATACGCCTTTCACGCCTGCTGCCCGATGTGGATGACACCACCAAGCCGTGTGAGCAAGCTGGGCGCACGCTAGAGCTGCGCCTGATCGTGCAACCCACGCCCAACCCCAGCTTTAGGCGGGTAAAAATGCAGCTGATGCGCGAGCAAGTGCATTTGCTGCAGCTCAGTACGGTAGTGGGGCGCTATTGATGCACTTGCGCCGAACTAGGCCTGCCCCCAGCCACACCCAAGGCTTTACGCTGATAGAGCTGCTGGTGGCGGTGTCCATCATGGCGGTCATGGCCGTCATGGCGTGGCGCGCTTTGGACGGCATGCAAAACACCAGCGCGCAGTCGCGCGGCCGCACCGATGCCACTCTCACGCTCGATGCCGGGCTGGCCCAATGGGTGGCTGATTTGGACAACTTGCAAGAACTGCCCAACACCACTGCGCTGGATTGGAATGGCAGAGCGTTGCGTATTACCCGCCGTCACAGCAGTGACCCCGCCCAAGGCGTGTTGGTTGTGGCATGGACGCGTGGACCGCGCAGCCTTGGCAGCGGGGTCGATACAGACCAATGGCTACGCTGGCAGTCGGCCCCGCTGCGCAGCCGCCAAGAATGGCAGGCCGCGTGGCGCAACGCCGCTTTGTGGACCCAAAGCAATGGGGCAGAAAACCCGAACACCACAGAGCCAAGCCGCGAAGTGGCGATAGCACCACTGCAGCAGTGGCAAATTTACTATTTCCGGGGCGGCGCGTGGAGCAACGCTTTGTCGAGCGCAGGCACGCCAGAGGCGGCAGCGCTGCCAGACGCCGCCAACCCCAACCCCAACCCCAATGCCA
>JBIIYT010000263.1:0-4096 GCA_044346675.1 Rhodoferax sp.
GCATTTAAGCCGCTTGCTCAGCGAGCATCTGGCCAAGGTCACGCTGCTCGCGCCTGCGGCAGACTTGCGGCTGACGGCTGTAGAGGTCGCACCCATGTTGGAGCAAAGTCGCTCGCTCATTGCGGATGCGCGGGCGAGTGGGGAATCCACCGCGCTGGTGCTAGAGCGCATTGCTGCGCGCCTTGGCAAAAACCGGGTGCTCAGACCCCTGCTGAGTGAAGACACGCGCATGGAGTGGACCAACCGCTGGCAAGCTGCGGATGCCAAGCCACCCAGCACCCCAGTGCGTTTGGTGCCAGGCCCGCAGCCGACCTGGATTTTTAAAAAACCGCTCAGGCTGGACGTTCAAGCCGAGTGCCCTTTGTACCAAGGCCCTTTACAGATGTTGTTGGGCCCCCAGCGGGTGGAAGGTGGCTGGTGGCACCGCGTGCTTGATGAGAATGGGCAAGAGCGCCACCTCCATGTGGCGCGCGACTATTGGGTAGCGCGCAGCCTCTACGCGGGTGTGCTCTGGATTTACCAAGAGCGCTTGGCACCAGATGCCCAAACTGACCAAGCCCAAGGGGGACAGATGGGCAAGAGGGCGTCTTGGTACCTACATGGCATTTTTGCGTGAGTCAGGGCTATGTCACGCATCCCCCCTTATGCCGAGCTGCGGTGCCTGTCTAACTTTTCTTTTTTGAAGGGTGCCAGTCGCCCTGAAGAGTTGGTAGAGCGCGCCAAGGCGCTGCGCTATGCGGCCATCGCCATCACCGATGAGTGTTCTATGGCGGGCATTGTGCGCGCCCATGTGCAGGCCAAGCAGTGCAATATCAAACTGCTGGTGGGCTCGCAGTTTCAGGTGGAGTCTGCGGCTCCTTTCAATGTGGTGGTCTTGGCCTGCAATCTGCAGGGCTATGGCAACCTGTGTGAGTTCATTACCCGTTTGCGGCGCGCTTCCCACAAGAAGGGCACCTACCGCTTAACCCTAAAGAACTTAGAGCGCGCCGACCTTGCAGACTGTGTGTTTGTGCTCTCCCCCCAGCCGGGCAGCACACCAGAGCAGTTGCTGGAAATTGGGCGCTGGGCCTTGCAGCACTTTATGGGCCGCTGCTGGCTGGGCGTGGAGCAGTTGCGCACACTGGCCGATGAGCTGTGGCTGCACCAGTTGCGCCAGGTAAGCCACGCCACTGCCGTGCCTTTGGTGGCGGTGGGAGACGTCTACCTGCATGTGCGCTCGCGCAAACCTTTGCAAGACGTGTTAACCGCCACGCGCCTTGGCAAAACTTTGGCCCAGTGCGGGCTCGATCTGCAGGCCAACGCAGAGCGGCATCTGCGCAGCAGGCTGCGCCTGGCACAGCTGTTTGCGCAAGACTTGCTTTTGCAAACCTTAGAGGTGGCGCAGCGCTGCCATTTTTCCCTAGACGAGCTGCAGTACCAGTACCCGCAAGAAGTGGTTCCTGCCGGGCACACGCCCCAGTCTTATCTGCGCCAGATTACCTACGAAGGCGCCGGGCGCAGATGGCCACAGGGCATGAGCGCCAAGGTGCAGCACCAGATAGAGCACGAGTTGCAACTGATCTGCGAGCTCAAGTACGAGCCGTATTTTTTGACCGTCTACGACATCGTGGCCTTCGCCCGCTCGCGCCATATTTTGTGCCAAGGCCGTGGCAGCGCGGCAAACTCGGTGGTCTGCTACTGCTTGTATGTCACCGAGGTAGACCCCGAGCGCATGAGCGTTTTGTTTGAGCGCTTTATTAGCAAAGAGCGCAACGAGCCGCCAGATATTGACATTGATTTTGAACACGAGCGGCGCGAAGAAGTGATCCAGTACCTCTACCAAAAGTATGGGCGCGACCGCGCGGCGCTCACCGCGGTGGTGATCTCGTACCGGCCCAAGTCCGCCATCCGCGATGTGGGCAAAGCCTTGGGCTTTGGCTTGGACGTGGTGGAAAAGCTGGCTAAGCTGCACCGCCGATGGGACGGCCGAGAGATAGACCCGGAGCGCTTGGCCGAGATGGGCCTGCGCGCAGACGATCTTGCTGTGCAGCAGTGGCTGTTGCTCACGTCGCAGCTCATGGGCTTTCCACGCCATTTGTCGCAGCACCCCGGGGGCTTTGTGCTGACCCGTGGGCCTTTGTCGCGCATGGTCCCGATAGAAGCGGCATCTATGGAAGACCGCACCGTGATCGAATGGGACAAAGACGATCTGGATGCCATGGGTTTGTTGAAGGTAGATGTGCTGGCCCTGGGCATGCTGACCGCCATTCGCAAGGCACTGGACTTGGTGAGTGCAAGGCGCGGATTTGTGTTTGCGATGCAAGACATCCCCGCCGAAGACCCCGGCACCTACGACATGATTTGCAAGGCCGACACGGTGGGGGTGTTTCAAATCGAGAGCCGGGCGCAGATGTCTATGCTGCCCAGGCTGCAGCCGCGCTGTTTTTATGATCTGGTGATTGAGGTGGCCATTGTGCGGCCTGGGCCTATTCAGGGCGGCATGGTGCATCCGTATTTAAACCGGCGCCAAGGCAAAGAGCCGGTGCGCTACCCCAGTGCGCAACTGCAAGAGGCGCTGGGGCGCACGCTGGGGGTGCCGGTGTTTCAAGAGCAGGTCATGCAAATCGCCATACTGGCCGCTGGCTTTACGCCCGGCGAGGCCGATGGCTTGCGCCGCGCCATGGCCGCGTGGAAACGCAAGGGCGGTGTGGAGAAGTACTACACCAAGATTGTGGAGGGCATGACCGCACGGGGCTACGAGAAGCAATTTGCGGAGCAGATATTTGAACAAATCAAGGGCTTTAGTGAATACGGCTTTCCGGAAAGCCACGCCGCATCGTTTGCATTGCTGGTGTACGCAAGCTGCTGGCTCAAGCATGCCGAGCCCGCCGCCTTTTTGGCTGCCATGCTCAACTCGCAGCCGCTGGGCTTTTACTCTCCCAGTCAGCTGATCCAAGACGCCAAGCGCCACCAGGTGCAAGTGCGCGCGGTCGACGTGATGTACAGCGATGTAGACGCCACGCTGGAAGACCTGCCCCACACGCCAGCGGTGCGGCTGGGCTTGCGTTTGGTGTCAGGCCTCAAAGCAGCATCGGCCCAGCGCATTGTGCAGGCGCGTTCTCTTGCCCCCTTTGATAGCGCAGAGGACCTGTCGCGCCGCGCCCAGCTAGAGCAGTTTGAAATGAAACTCCTCGCCGGTGCCGATGCGCTGGCCAGCTTGTCCGGCCACCGGCGACAGCAGGTGTGGGACGCCGCCGCACTGCACGCGGTGCCCGAGCTGCTGCGCGAAGCGCCGGTAGAAGAAGACTACTTGGAGCTGCCTCCTGCACCCGAAGGTGAAGAGATTGTCTTTGACTACGCCGCCTTGGGCCTGAGCTTGCGCCGCCACCCCATGGCCTTGTTGCGGGACAAGTTGGCCGCCATGCGTTTTCTATCGTCTGCCCAACTGCAAGACCTGCCCAACGGGCGCTTGGTGCGAGCTTGCGGCATTGTGACCCTGCGCCAGCAGCCACCCACTGCCAAAGGGGTGCTCTTCATTTCTTTGGAAGACGAGCATGGTGTGGTGCAGGTCATTGTGTGGAAGAGCGTGCGAGAGGCGCAGCGCAGCCAGGTCCTCAACGCCAAACTCTTGGGCGTGCTCGGCACCTGGCAGCGCGAGGGCGATGTGCGCAACCTGATTGCGCGGCGCTTGGTAGACTTGACGCCCATGCTGGGGCGATTGGCGGCACCGAGTCGGGATTTCCGTTGAGCATTGTCTTCAGTTGTTTAGCAAGTGGGTAGACTTCACTATCTCAAGAAATTGTTCCCCGTGCCAACCTTCAACATCAGCGAGACCGAGGTAGAAATCACCGCCATCCGTGCGCAGGGGGCTGGGGGGCAAAACGTCAACAAGGTCTCTAGTGCCATCCATTTGCGCTTTGACATCGGTGCATCTTCCTTGCCCGATGATGTGAAAGAGCGCTTGCTGGCGCTGCCTGATAGCCGCATTACCAAGGCCGGGGTGCTCATTCTCAAAGCGCAGCAGCACCGCACCCAAGAAATGAACCGCCTAGACGCCTTGTTGCGTTTGCATGAGTTGGTCAACAGCGTGGCGGTGCCACCCAAAACCCGGCGCGCC
>JBIIYT010000264.1:0-4086 GCA_044346675.1 Rhodoferax sp.
GGCCGACAGCAAGCTCGACATTGCCAACCTGGCCCGTGCCCAAGGCCTGACCCGCAAGAGCTTAGAGACCGCGATTGATGCCGTGCGCGGTGGTCAAAGTGTGGACAGTGCCGATGCAGAAGACCAACGTGAGTCTCTCAAAAAATACTGTATCGATTTGACCGAGCGCGCCCGCATGGGCAAGCTAGACCCAGTGATTGGGCGCGACGATGAAATCCGCCGTGCCATTCAGGTGCTGCAGCGCCGCACCAAAAACAACCCCGTGCTCATAGGCGAGCCCGGCGTGGGCAAGACCGCTATTGTGGAAGGCTTGGCCCAGCGCATCGTGGCGGGCGAGGTGCCAGATTCGCTCAAGGGCAAACGGGTTCTGAGCCTAGACATGGCGGCTCTCTTGGCCGGTGCCAAGTTCCGCGGTGAGTTTGAAGAGCGCCTGAAAAATGTGTTGAAAGACCTGGCCAAAGACGAAGGCCAAACCATCGTCTTCATTGACGAGCTGCACACCATGGTGGGCGCTGGCAAGGCCGAAGGTGCTATGGACGCGGGCAATATGCTCAAGCCCGCTTTGGCCCGTGGTGAACTGCACTGCGTGGGTGCTACCACCCTAGACGAGTACCGCAAGTACATTGAAAAAGACGCTGCGCTAGAGCGCCGCTTCCAAAAAATCTTGGTAGGCGAGCCCACCGTAGAGGCCACCATTGCCATTTTGCGTGGCCTGCAAGCCCGCTATGAAACGCACCACGGTGTGCAGATTACCGACCCCGCCATTGTGGCCGCCGCGGAGCTAAGCCACCGCTACATCACCGATCGCTTTTTGCCCGACAAGGCCATTGATTTGATCGACGAGGCCGCCAGCAAAATCAAGATCGAGTTGGACTCCAAGCCCGAGGTCATGGACAAGCTGGATCGCCGCCTGATCCAGTTGCAAATAGAGCGCGAAGCGGTGAAGCGCGAGAAAGACGAAGCGTCTAAAAAACGCTTTGATTTGATTGAAGAAGAAATCAAGTCGCTGCAAAAAGAAATTGCTGATCTGGACGAGATTTGGAAAGCCGAAAAGGCCCAAGCCCAGGGGTCTAAGACCATCATGGAAGAGGTGGAGAAAGTGCGCTTCCAAATTGAAGAACTCACCCGCAAGGGCGACTTCAACAAGGCGGGCGAGCTGCGCTATGGCAAGCTGCCTGCGCTGGAAAAGACGCTTAAAGACGCACAAACCAAAGAGGCAGGCAAGGCGCAAAACGCCAAAGACGGTGGCCGCCCACAACTGCTGCGCACCATGGTGGGCGCCGAAGAAATTGCCGAAGTGGTGAGCCGCGCTACCGGCATACCGGTGAGCAAAATGCTGCAAGGTGAGCGCGACAAGCTGCTGCAAATGGAAGACAAGCTGCACCAGCGTGTGGTGGGCCAAAACGAGGCTATTGCCGCCGTGGCTAACGCCATACGCCGCTCGCGCTCGGGCCTGAGCGACCCCAATCGCCCCACGGGCTCCTTTTTGTTCCTTGGCCCCACGGGCGTGGGCAAGACCGAGCTGTGCAAGGCGCTGGCGGGCTTTTTGTTTGATAGCGAGGACCACCTCATTCGTATCGACATGAGTGAGTTCATGGAGAAGCACTCCGTGGCCCGCCTCATAGGCGCGCCCCCCGGTTATGTGGGTTACGAAGAGGGCGGTTACCTTACCGAAGCGGTGCGCCGCAAACCCTACAGCGTGTTGCTGCTAGACGAGGTGGAAAAAGCCCATCCCGATGTGTTTAACGTGCTGCTGCAAGTGCTTGACGATGGTCGCCTGACCGATGGTCAAGGCCGCACCGTGGACTTTAAAAACACCGTGATTGTGATGACCAGCAACATTGGCAGCCACCTCATCCAAAGCATGGTGGGGCAAGACAGCGAAGACATCAAAGAAGCGGTCACCGGCGAGCTGAAAAACCACTTCCGCCCCGAGTTTTTAAACCGCATTGACGAAACCGTGGTCTTCCACGCCCTCTCGGCCAGCCACATTGCCGACATTGCCAAGATACAGCTAGCTACGCTCATGGCACGCCTGGCCAAGATGGACTTGACGCTAGAGGTCAGCGATGCCGCCGTGGCCGAGCTGGCCAAGGTGGGCTTCGATCCCGTGTTTGGCGCGCGCCCCTTGAAGCGCGCCATTCAGCAGCGCATTGAAAACCCGCTAGCCAAGCTGCTGCTAGAGGGCAAGTTTGCGCCTAAAGACACGATCAAAGTGGGCGTGGACGCCATCCATGCGCCGGGGCAGTTTAGTTTTGTTTGAACATTCGTTGTTCACAATGACAGTCGTGTGGATGAGCGCAAGGCTGGTCATACTAAGCCGCGTTCGCCCACCGCAACCCATTGTGTAGCTCCCTAGGCCCAAATAGAAAGTGCAGCACCCGGCGCTTGTTGCTCCCCTTCGATTTGGACGAAGAATGCAGAAGGTGTGGGCGCATAACCCATGCGTCGCCGGGTTGTGCGCTACAGATTGTCTCGGTGGCTGCTTGGCGTATTTCTGCAATTGAGTCAGGGCTGATTGGGCCATGCAGGTGGGTGCCTGCAAGCACTTTTAACGGGCCGTCGTCTTCGCCACAGGCATCTATATGCAGACGCACGGCTACCAACGTTTGAGCCAGTTGTACAGGGGCTCGCACGTAGAGCGCACCTTCTTTTTCAGACCAACCGGTGAGCGTGGGCGCATCTACGCGCTGCGCAACGGGGATGCTCAGGTCTTGGTGCATGGCGACTAGCCAGTTGCGATCTGCCGACTTCTCAAAATAAGTGCATTGCACGGCTACGTAGTTGTCTGGAATGAGCACAGCAAGTTCTGGGTTGCTGTGCAGCTCGGTGGCTAGTGCGTGACACCACGGCTGTGAAAGCAAGCAACGTGTGCCTGCGGACCCGTTTGCCAAGGCTGCCAAACGTGCAGCTATAGCGTGGCATGTGCTTGCTGAGAGCACTTGGGGAACAAAAGAGCAACCGTCTGCGGCGAACTGGCTTGCGCGAATGGTTAAGGGCATTGGATGCAAGGGCTGCATGAACTAGGCTCCCATTTTGTTCTGAAAATAGCTAGGCGGCTGCCCCATGGCCGCTTTGAACATGGCGCTAAACGCGCTGTCGCTGGCGTAGCCGCTGGCATAGGCTACTTGGCTGATGGGCGTGCCGCGTGCCAGCAAGGGCAGGGCGTGGGCCAGCACGGCTTGCTGGCGCCACTGGGGGTAGGTGGTGCCCAGCTCGGTGCGAAATAGCCTAGCCACGGTGCGCTCACTCGCACCAATATGTTGTGCCCATTGGGCCAGCGTAGCGCGTTCGGCTGGGGCGCGCAGCACTGCGTCGCACAGGGCACGCAGTCGTTTGTCTTGCGGCATGGGCACGCCCAGTGCTTGGGTGGCTGCGTGGCGTATTTCGTCTAGCGTCAATGCCATGAGGGCATCGTCGCGCGGCCCGGCTTGGGCTAGTTCTAGCGCATGTATCAGTTCGCGCAGCAAGGGCGTTACCACGAGTACCCGGCAGCCCTCCCAGCCCGGTGGTGTGGCGCTGGCGATGATGTCTACGGTGCGCAGTTCAGCGTCTTCTAACGTGGTGACGGTGTGCTGCACTCCAGGCGCAATCCACAGCGCGCGTGAGGGCGGAACGATGTAGGTGGTTTCCATTTCTGCTTGCACTACGGACACTTGCATCAGTCCCCGTGCGCAGTAGGTGAACTGCGTCCAAGGGTGTTGGTGGGGGGCAATGTGGGCGTCCATCGCCAAGGCGCGGGCTCGGCTCCGCACCGGGCGCGCAGGCGTGGGTACCCGTGCGGCGCTGGTGTCTGAAGAGATGGTTTTGAGTGTGGGTACGCGTTTCATTGAAAATGCGGCAAAGGGCTGGTTTGGCGGATATTCGACGATTATTGTCTATTCGTCGCATTTCAGCAGAGTGCGTAGCCCCTACGATTGGACCATGACTACTGCCGCAATCTCTGTTCCCGCCGCCCCCCTGAAACAAGACGCCACCATCATTGGCCTGGTGGGCTTGGCGCACGCCAGCTCGCACTTTGGGCACTTGTTGTTGCCGCTGTTGTTTCCCGTGTTTATGACTGAGTTTGGCCTGAGCTATTCGCAG
>JBIIYT010000265.1:0-4080 GCA_044346675.1 Rhodoferax sp.
TAGACGGCATGGAGAGGGCACCGTGAAGCAACTATCGATAGATGGATTCGACTTGGGGGACCCAGGCGCGACGCTCAGACTCGCGCTCGCTTCGCCCGGACAGCATAGGGACTTCGCCAAGTTCCTGCTCGCTTGCGGCATTGCCGAATCGACCGGATCAGCAGCCCCGTTGGGATGGGCTGGGTGGGCGGACATTGTGGAGTGCTTTCGAAGAGAAATGGGCGTAGACGTTCCGCATCCCAGCCAGTTCCGGGAAGCCCTATTGTTGACGGACGACTGGGATAGCCGTGAAGTAGCATTCGCCTTCGGATCATTCTTTGCTTGGTACCGCTGGGAAACATCGTCATAGTGAGCGTGCACCTCGCGCTGTCGTCTAACTTTGCGTTTGGCACCCCTTGAATGCTATAAATTTAGTAGTTCTTTGCGCCGATTATTCGGTGGCTTTCGGCACATTTCCCGAACAAATATCCTGTTAAGGCTTTAGCCAAACTTGGCGAGCTGGTTTTCACGCCCACTCCAAACCTCCACTCCGCGCCTGAGCCATCAGACCCTGTTCACTGCTCTATTGGGCAGCACAACTTGCAACTGCTCTAAGCCACGGTAAGCCGGGTTGGCGCTCCACTGCGCCGGGGCGTCTGCCAGCTGAATATGTGGCATGCGCTGCAGCACATGCTTGAACACCACTTCGGCCTCCATGCGGGTCAGCAGGGCACCAATGCACACATGCGGGCCAGAGCCAAACGAGATGGAGCCACCGTCGCGGTGTTCAATGTCCAGCACATCGGGCTGGGGGTGGCGCGCGGGGTCGCGGTTGGCGCTGCCAATGAGGGGCACTACCAGGTCGCCCCGTTTCAAATGTTGGCCATGCAGCACCATGTCGGCCGCCACACGCCGCCCGGTGTACTGCACCGGGCTGTCATAGCGCAGCAGTTCGCGCACCGCACTGGGTAACAACTCGGGCGCTTGGCTCAAGCGCTGCCATTGGGCGGGGTGGCTGAGTAATGCATGCAAGCCGTTGCACAGCAGGTTGCGGGTGGTTTCTTGGCCTGCGAAAAGCAGCATGGCGCACTGGGCCAGCAGCTCGGCACTGCCATGGATCTCGCCCGCCGCTTCGGCCTGCAGCAAGCGGCCCAGCAGATCGTCCCCCGGCGCATCACGCCGCTGGGCTGCCAGCGTTTCAAAGTAGCGCGCCATGGCCAGCAAACTGGCTTGGGCGCGGCGCGCCTGCGCGTGTGTGGGAGTGGGCGCGCCGATGAAGGTGGCCAGGTCGTCAGACCACAACGCAAAGTCGGCGTGCTGTGCGGCCTCAATGCCCAGCATGCGGGCAATCACCTGCATGGGCAGGGGCCGGGCTACGGCTTGCATGAAGTCAAAACTAGGCTCGTCTTGCACTGCGTCTAGCAAGTCGGTGACCACCTGCTCCATGTGCGGCAGCAGGGCTTGCAAGGCCTCGGGGCGAAAGCCGGCGTTGAGCACTTTGCGAATGCGGGTGTGGTCTGGCGCGTCCACAAACAGCATGGCGCGAGAAAACAATTTTTGAAATGCCGACAGCTCACCCGGCTGCGCCTCGCACTCTGTGACCCAGCCGCCGGTGCGGGCCGCAGAAAAGCGCGCGTCGCGCAGCACTTGCTCTACATCGGCATGGCGGGTGAGCAGCCACGCGCCGCCAAAAAACTCTTCGCTCCAATGGATAGGCCCGGCCTCGCGCAGCGCTTGGTAGGCGGGGTAGGGATTGGCCAAGAAGGCGGCGTCCACTAAAGGGGGTTGCTCACTTAACATCACTTGCATTCATTCCAAAAAGCGTTCGCAGCGCCGCGTCGTCCAGATACTTAGCGACCTGCGCCGCGCTAGGTGCTGCCAAGTGCGGCACCAGACCGAAGCACGGCGCGCCAAAACGGCGTTGCAACTCTGCGCGCAGCGTGGCCAGATTTTGCGCTTCGAACTCCATGCCGGGGCTTACAGCATTGGCCACCCAGCCCGCCAGCACCAGCTTGCGCGCGCCAATGGCCTCGGCCGTGAGCAGCGCATGGTTGATGCAGCCCAGCCGCAGCCGCACCACCAGCACCACGGGCAAGCCCAGCGCCACGGCCAGATCGGCAGTGTCAGTATCTGGCCCTAAGGGCACGCAAAAGCCGCCCGCCCCTTCTGCCACCAGCACATCGGCGCGCTGGGCCAAAGTCTTTGCATGGGCCACCAGCGCGGCGAAATTAATGCTGCGCCCTTCTAACTCCGCAGCAATGTGCGGCGCGCAGGCTGCGCGAAACTGCATTGGGCCTACGTCAGCATGGGTGAGCGCCACAGAGCTCATCTGGCGCAGCACGCGCACATCGTCATTCACCCACTCACCATCTACACACTCCATGCCCGCAGCCACGGGTTTGTAGCCTGCGCTGCGCAAGCCGTGCTGCGCGCACCAGTGCAGCAGGGCGGCGCTGATGCGGGTTTTGCCAGCGTCGGTATCGGTGCCGGTGACGAAGCAACCGCGCGGGGTATTCGACCTTGTGGGGTTCATTGCACGGCCTTTGCGTTCAACTGCTGGGCAGCATGGGTAAGCGCCTCGACCAAACGCAATACGTCCTCAGTAGTGTGCGCTGCACTCAAGGTAATGCGCAGTCGCGCTGTGCCCACTGGCACCGTGGGCGGGCGAATGGCGGGCACCCAAATGCCTTGGGCATCTAGCGCGGCAGACAAGGCCAGTGCGGCCGCGTTGTCGCCCACTATCAATGGTTGTATGGCCGTGGTGGAATCGGCCAACTGCCAACCCAAACCCGGATACGTGGCAATCAGCGTGGCCAACTGGCCGCGCAAATGGCTGATGAGCAATTGCAACTGGTCGCGCCGGTGGTCACCCTCGTCGCTGGTCATCAGACGCAGGCTGGCACTTAGCGCATGGGCTACTGCGGGTGGTGCGGCGGTGGTGTAAATATAGGGCCGGGCCGTTTGCACCAGCCAATTGATGATGGTGGGGTGGGCCGCTACAAACGCACCGCCCACACCGGCGGCCTTGCCCAGCGTGCCCATGTAAATCAAGCGCTCGCTGCACAGGCCACAGTGTGCCAAGCTGCCCCGGCCCTGCGCTCCCAACACGCCAAAACCGTGGGCATCGTCCACCACCAGCCAGGCATCAAAGCGCTCGGCCAGTGCCAGCAGTGCAGGCAGATCGGCCATGTCGCCATCCATACTGAACACGGCGTCGGTGACGATGAGTTTGATGGGGGTTACGGACGCATCGCATTGGCTTAGTTGACGCTCCAGTACGCCCAAGTTGCGGTGGGCGTAGCGCTGCACGGTGCCCTTGGCCAAGAGCGCGCCGTCTACTAAACAGGCGTGGTTGAGCTTGTCGGCAAAGATGGTGGCACTGGCATCGCCCAGCGCGGTGAGCAGCGCCAGGTTAGCCATGTAACCGGTGCAAAAACTCAAAGCCTGCGCGCCGGGAATGTGGGGCGCAAGAAGCGCTGCCAACTCGTCTTCCAGCGCGGCATGCGCCCGCGTGTGGCCGTTGACCAAGTGCGAGGCACCGCTGCCCGCGCCATAGAGCTGCGCGCCCTGCGCCAGTGCTTTGATGAGCACCGGGTGGTTGGCCAAGCCCAAGTAGTCGTTGCTGCAAAACGCCAACACATCACGCGCCCCCTGCCCGGGCGCACTCACCTTTTGATGTGGTGTGCTGGGCGACTCTGCTACGCGGCGCTGGCGCAGCAGGGCTTGGGCCTCGCGCTCACGCAGTTGGCGGTTCAGGTGGTCTATGAGCATCGCTAGAAGTTTGGCTTAGTACATCGTCCAATGTGACCATGACTTGCTGGGCCAACCACTGGGCCAAGGCTTGGTCCAGCAAATACGGCGGCATGAGGTACACGGTGCGGCCAATAGGGCGAATGAGAAGTTCGCGCGCACGCGCGGCCAAATGAAAACGCTCGGCAAAGCGGCTACCCACCAGCGGCTCTTTCACATCAAAGGCCCAGATCATGCCCAGGTGGCGAAAGTGCTCCACGCGGGCGTCGTTTTGCAGCGGGGCCAAGGCAGCACTAAGCAGGGCTGCTTGCGCGCGGTTGGCTTGCAGCACATCGTCTTGCGCAAAGCGGT
>JBIIYT010000266.1:0-4048 GCA_044346675.1 Rhodoferax sp.
TGGAGTGCCGTGGCAAGTAGCCCCTGCGCAAATACTCATCACCACCGGCTCGCAGCAAGGGCTGGACCTGGTGGCCAAAGTGCTCATTGATGCGGGCAGCCGCATACTGGTAGAGGCCCCCACCTACCTAGGTGCGGTCATGGCGTTTGCGCCCATGGAGCCAGAGATCGTGAGCGTGGCCAACGATGCGCAGGGCATCGACATAGCCGACCTGAAAGCCAAGGCCGCAGGGGCGCGCTTTATGTATGTGTTGCCCAATTTTCAAAACCCCACCGGCCGCACCATGTGCGAGGCCAGCCGCGCAGCACTCAGCGCAGAAGCCCGCAGGCTGGGCCTGCCTTTGATAGAAGACAACCCCTATGGCGACCTGTGGTTTGACCAGCCCCCACCCGCGCCGCTCACCGCGCGCAACCCTGAGGGCTGCATCTACCTAGGCTCGTTCTCCAAGGTGCTGGCACCGGGCTTGCGCATGGGCTTTATCGTGGCCCCTAAGGCAGTGTTCCCCAAACTGCTGCAAGCCAAGCAGGCCGCCGACCTGCACAGCCCCAGCTTCAACCAGCGGCTGATTACCGAGGTGATGAAAGACGGCTTTTTAGACCGCCATGTGCCCACCATACGCGCCCTGTACAAATCGCAACGCGACGCGATGTTGGAGGCCCTGAAGCTTGCGTTTCCTCAATCGGAACAAGGTGGCGATGCCGACAGCACCCTCACCTGGAACACCCCCGACGGTGGCATGTTTTTATGGGCCCGCTTGCCTAAGGGCATGCGCGCCATAGACCTGCTGCCCTTTGCGGTAGACCAGGGCGTAGCCTTTGTGCCGGGCATGCCGTTTTACGCGGACAATGGTGACCCACGCACACTGCGCCTGTCGTTTGTGACGCCCAGCGTGGAACAGATTCACCGTGGCGTGGCGGCCCTGGCCGCTGCTATAAAGTCGTACAGCACCACTTTGCGAGAACCTAGTAGATGAGCACCGCACTCCGGCCCTTTTTTAAAGTAGACGTATTCACCCCCACGCCCTACCTGGGCAACCCGCTGGCGGTGGTGATGGATGCCACCGGTTTGAGCGACGCGCAGATGCAGCAGTTTGCGCACTGGGTCAATCTGTCAGAGACCACATTCCTCACCGCGCCTAGCGCTGAAGGCGCAGCCCAAGGCGCCGACTACCGCGTGCGCATCTTCACCCCATCGGGCGAGCTGCCTTTTGCGGGACACCCCACATTGGGTAGCTGCCATGTGTGGCTGGAGCAGCAAGCCCAGCAAGGGCACAAGTTAGCCAACAAAGAATTCATCGTGCAAGAGTGCAAGAGCGGGCTCATTCGCATTCGCCGCGAGGGCGCGCGCCTAGCCTTTGCCGCTCCGCCCCTGCACCGCAGCAACCCCAGCCCCGCCTTGCTGGCCCGCGTGGCTGCAGCCATGGGCCTGAAGGCCGACCAGATCATTGCCGCGCAAATGCTGGACAACGGCCCCGTGTGGCTGGGCTTGCTGCTCGATAGCCGCCAAACGGTGCTCAACCTCACGCCCGATTTGTCGGCGCTCAAACCGCTGGTGCCCGGCGTGGGTGTGGCCAGCGTGAACATTGCGCATGCGCCGGGCCAGCTCATCGCCCGCTCTAACCGCGAGGCGCGCGCCTTTGGCGCCGCAGCCCCACAGCTTGAGGCTACGCCCGAGCTGGAAGTGCGCTTCTTTGCGCCTGACATTGGCGTGGGCGAAGACCCGGTCACCGGCAGCTTTAACGCCAGCCTAGCCCAGTGGCTCATTGCCGAGGGCCACGCGCCCACCGAGTACGTAGCCGGGCAAGGCACCTGCATAGGTCGCGCCGGGCGGGTGCACATTGCGCAAGACCGCGCGGGCCAAGTGTGGGTGGGAGGCGAGTCGGTCACCTGCGTGCGGGGGCAGGTGAACTTGTAGTGGGGGGCTTCAAGGCGCCTTAAACACCGCTTATTTAGACACCCGCGTAAAAAAATCCCACATCACATCGTTGGCCGAGATGGCATGCGACGCGGCTTCTTTACCCGAGCGCACTTTATCTACCCCCGGCCAAGAGTGGCCGCCAGACTCCGTTACGCACAGCTGCACTTGCACGCCATCGGCGCACTGGCTGTAGGCCTCGCAATACGCGCCACTCACCTCTAGCACCCGTTTAGGCGGCGCGGCGCAGCGGTTGCGTTGGCTCCAGCGGGCCATGGTCTCAGGCACCGATACAAATTCGGCCACTTTGCTTTTGTCTCTAAAGGCGTCTTCTCCGGCCCCGCCGTTGAACAGCACATGCGTGTCGTTCTTGGCGTGGATTTGCAACACAGATATGGGTCGTGCTGGCGTGCAGGTGAGCGTGCCGTCGGTGCCCGCCACGGGGGCTATCGCGCGAAAAGTGTCTGCCATCTCGCAGGCCAAGCGGTGGCTGAGCATGCCGCCGTTGGACATGCCGGTGGCGAATATGCGCGTGCGGTCCACATTCACCAGTGTGGGCAGCCGCTGCACTATGGCGCGCACAAAGCCTACGTCGTCCACCTTTTTATCGCGCGCATTGGCGCAGCAGCTGCCAGCGTTCCAAGTAGCCAGTTTGCCACTGGGAAAGGAGCTGTAGCCGTTGGGGAACACGGCAATAAACCCCGCACTGTCGGCCTTGCCCACGATGTTGTAATTGGTGTCGGCCTGCAGCTCCATATTGCCGCCACCGCCGTGAAAGGCAAACACCACGGGCGTAGGTTCGCTGGGCGTGTAGCCCACGGGCACGTGCACTAGGTAGGCACGGGTTAGACCGTCGTGCTCTAGGGTGAAGCGATAAGTGCCCGGCGCAGTGATGGCTTGGTCCGCAGGTGCATCCGCTTTTTGCGAGGCTTGTGATTTCTGCGCTTTGTCCGCTTGGCGTTGCAGCAGCTTCTCGCGTATGCGTTCACGCAAGGTGGGGCTTGCGGTGCTGCCGTCTGGTGCAGTGCTTTGGGCCTGCACGCCGTGTGCTGCAATTACCAAAAGTAAAAGAAGCAAACCCGCGCCAATGCGTGAGCGCAACGATGAAACTACTTGAAGGTTTTGCATTTTGTCTTCCATCCCAGCAGAGGTTGGGGGCGCAGCCTTGGCGAACCAAGCGCTCACGCAATGCTAGCGGCGAACTTCGTTCTTTAGTGAAAAAGAAGGGTAAAGCAATTGCAAAGTTTTCCTTCGGCGCGCCGCTTACTTCGACAAGCCCTCACGCACCCAGTAGCTCAAGCCATCCACCAGCGCCACCAGCCCCAGCATGGCCAGCAGCACGGTGCTGGTCTCGCTCATTTGAAACAGCCCCAAGTGAAAGGCCAGCATTTGGCCTAGGCCACCCGCACCCACCACGCCCAGCACGGCGGCGGCGCGGATGTTGTTTTCCCAGCGGTACAGGGTGTAGCTCAGCAGCTGCGGCAGCACTTGGGGCAAGGTGGCGTACAAGAACACACGGCCCTCGCCCACGCCGCGCGTGCGCAGGGCAAAGGCTGCGCTGGGCGGGGCGTTTTCAATAGCTTCGGCAAACAAGCGGCCCAGCACGCCAGAGGTGTGCAGCGCAAGTGCGAGCGTGCCCGCAAACGGCCCCAGCCCCACGGCAATAAGCAGCAGCACCGCCCACACCAGCTCGGGCGTGCTGCGCAGGGCATTGAGCACCAGCCGGGTAGCACTGCGCCAACGGGCTTTGTCTTGTGCATGCACCTTGCTAGCAGGCAGGGCCAAGGCTAGCCCCAACAGCGCCGCCAACAAAGTGCCCAGGGCTGACATGGCCAGCGTTTCTAGCGCGGCCATCAGCACCTTGGCTACAAACGCGCTGCCCGTGGTGGGGTGCAACAGCTCGCCCACAAATTTGCCCATGCGCTGCATGGCGTCAACGGACGCAAACTGCGCCCACTGCAGGTTGAGCGTGGCAAAGCTGGCCACCACCAAGAGCAACACCGCCAGCAACAACCACAGCGCCTTGCTACGCGCATGGAAGAGCTGGGGCGGCAGTTTGTAGATGTCGTTAGCAGCGGCGGGTTTCATAGCCATACCTTTAGGCCAAGGCCCGGCGTAGCGCTGCACTCATGCT
>JBIIYT010000268.1:0-4033 GCA_044346675.1 Rhodoferax sp.
GCAAGCTTTAGAGCAAACTCATATTTGGAGAGCCGTTCGTCACCGACCACATGGAAAATACCATGTGCGCCAGCATTTAACAATGCATGGCTGTGAGTTGCCACGGCATCCGCCAAGATGGGAGTAAAGAAAACATCTTCGAATAAAGTGAGCGATGTTCCGGCGCGTAGCCCTTGGATGATCCAATCACTAAAAGACAGGCGGCATTGATGCCCCCAACCAAAGAAGTTTGTCCTAATTACTAACGCGATAGGATTCACCTCCTGAACCCAAATTTCTGCTAATGCTTTTGTGCGGGCGTATTGGTTTATGGGAGCGGTAGCGTTTACCTCGCTGTACAAGCTGCCTTGATTTGAAAAAAGGTGGTCCGTCGAGACATGAATCAGAGATGCATCACAGGCAACCGCGGCCACGGCTACGTTACGGGCAATCTCCGCATTGGCATGATGTGCGAGATATGGCGACCGTTCGCACTCATCAACACTGGTGAGACCCGCCGTGTGCACTACTAGATCAGGCTTGAGCTGACGAAACTGGCTGCCCAAATCCGTTGGGGAATCTAGATTGAAGGAGCAAGTCTTAACCCCACGCACTTGCACAGGGTGACGGTGCGTAACAAGCGTCACATCCCACGCATCACGCATAGCCATGGCCCAATTGAGCGCCAACAACCCACTACCACCAGTAATTAGAACTCGTTTTTTCCGCATCTTATGGAATTAATTTTCGCAGTCGCACGCAACTATTTTGACAATCAAACTAAAGCCGCATGGCGGAAAGTGGCACTCGATTGCAACAGCTCCTCAAAGTTTCCCTGTGCAACAACACGCCCCATTTCAAGCTCATAAATCACGTCGCAGCGTTTGACTGTACTTAACCGATGAGCAACCATGATGATGGTAAGGTTTCGGTCTAGGCTATCGATAGCGTCCATGACCGACTGTTCTGTTGTGTTATCTAGCGCACTAGTGGCCTCATCAAAGATGAGCACATCCGCTTGTTTGTAGAGCGCACGCGCAATTCCAATTCTTTGCCTCTGCCCCCCAGACAAGCGCACACCACGCTCGCCGACCATGGCGTTGTATCCATCGGATGTGCCTTCAATGAACTCGCCAAGTCGGGCCTGATGTGCCACTCGACGCACTCGTTCGAAGTCAATGTTGGCCAGCGGGACCCCCAGGGCAATGTTTTCAGCAAGCGTTGCGTCAGTTAAAAAAATGGTTTGTGGTACGTGCGCTATCGACTTTTGCCAAGCCCTGACTTGGTCCTCTGTATCAACGGGCTTGCCATCTATGAGGAATGCGCCTTCGGTAGCGGAGAGTAAGCCCATCAATAGGTCTAAAGCGGTACTTTTGCCGCTTCCGGTACTACCGACAATACCTACACGCGAGCCTTTGGCTATAGACATAGTCAGCCCATTTATCACCCACGGAGCATGTGAAGCGTATCGGAATTTAACGTCACTAAAGCGTATCGCGTCTTTAAGCGGGAGGCGTTCGATCTCGGAATGGTCTTTCGCATCAGCGATGGGCTGATCCAACAAGTCGACCGTGTTTTCAAGGGCTGCATGACTGCCGGTAATGATTGCCCAGGCATTGAAGATTTGTTGCAAACTTGGCAGCAGCCTCTGCGCACCTAAAGCCAAGGCACCCAACACAGGCAATGCGGTGGCAACACCACCGGGCTGACTGCTGACGCCATACGCTAATAGCGCGATGAGCACCATGCCTAGGGCTTCCATTGCAAAACGCGGGCTACCCCCTATGAAGGCGTTGCTCCCCATGGCCGCCCTCAATTGACGGCTGGCTTGCTGGTAAACATCACAGTAGACCGCTTGAGTACCATCAATAAGGACATCCCGAATGCCACCTAAGCCCTCTTGCAGCGCCTTCACCACTTGTGTTTGTGCATCGGCAATGCGTTGGCTATTGCGCTTTAACTGCCGACGCGATACCCAGGAGATGACACCATAACTACATCCAAACACCAGTGCGGCAGTCAATGCAACTAAGGGACTAATCACAATCAAAGCAAATGCGATGGCAAAAAGCAAGGTGACGGCACTCAGCAGTGCCAGCACCTGACTGAGAACATTGACAGAAACAGCTACTTTATTGGTGATGCCACTTACTATCGAACTGCTGTTGCGTCCAATGTGGACCGCGTAGGGCTGGTAGAGCGTGCGCCGGTAGATTGCATCGCTAAGGTCGGCACCTGTGGCAAAGGACAGCCGGGTACTGGACCACAACAATAGTAGACGCATTGAACCGGCAATAAGCGCCGCAGCTGCAAACGCAATGGTGAGCGGCAGCAAAAGCTGATCTGGTGCCGTCAGGCCAAGCGCATTAACAAGAGGCTGCGCCGCCGAATGTTCAAACACGCGCTCAGGCCCAGTGAGCACCGAGAGAAATGGCAATACTGCTCCAATACTTACAATTTCTGCAAACGACGCAAGCAGCATGAGTACAAGCAGAAGCCCGAACTGCCCACGACGACGCGGGCTGATATGGAACCACAGACGCTTCAAAAGCTGCGGGATCGATTGACTAGGCATGAATAGAGTGCGCACTTAGATCGGATTTCATGCCATCGTACGCACGCTTCAACCCAAGCTCTAATGCCACCTGCGGCTGCCATCCCAGCGCATTGATTTGACTACTGTCTATCCACTTACGCGGAGGCCCATCGGGCTTAGCGGAGTCAAAAACGATATTGCCTGCGTATCCAATACAGTGGCCAACAGCTTTCGCCAGCTCTGCAATACTGATATCACTACCAAACCCTACGTTGATATGGCTTTGCATAGGAGTATTGTGTGACTGATAGATGCTATGCGGCAGCTGCATAACAAACACACTGGCCGCGGCCATGTCGTCTACATACAAAAACTCGCGTCTTGGCGTACCCGTGCCCCAGATGACAACTTCCGGTGCACCGGCCACTTTGGCTTCGTGAAAGCGGCGAATGAGCGCTGGAATGACATGGCTGTTTTCAGGGTGGTAGTTGTCGCCTGGGCCATACAGATTGGTAGGCATGACACTGCGGTAGTCGCGCCCGTACTGGCGGTTGTAGCTTTCGCACAGCTTGATGCCTGCAATTTTTGCGATAGCGTAGGGCTCATTGGTGGGCTCTAGTGGGCCGGTGAGTAACACGTCTTCCGCCATGGGCTGGGGCGCTAGGCGAGGATAGATGCAGCTAGAACCAAGAAACAGCAACTTCTTTACGCCGTTGCGATGTGCGGCATCAATCACGTTGGCCTGCACCATGAGGTTTTGGTAGATGAAGTCAGCCGGGTAGGTGTTGTTGGCATAAATGCCGCCCACCTTGGCTGCTGCCAAATAGACTTGGGTGGGCTGCTCGGTGGCGAAGAAGTCTTGCACCGCCGCTTGATTGCACAGGTCTAGCTCCGCATGCGTGCGCACCACAATGCTGCTTTGCGGCACGCCTTGGGCCAGCAGGGTGCGCACGATGGCGCCGCCCACCATGCCACGGTGGCCGGCGACGTAAATTTTTTCCTTGATTTTCTCAGCCGTCATGACTTACCGAGACGTCATAGCCATGGGTCTTTAAAAGCGCATGGCGTTTGGCTTGGTCTAAGTCGTGGGCCACCATCTCTGCCACCATGGCGTCCAATGTAATCTCTGGCACCCAGCCCAGCTCTGCTTTGGCTTTGGCAGGGTCGCCTAACAAGGTTTCTACTTCGGTTGGCCGGAAGTAACGCGGGTCTACCCGCACAATAACCTGCCCCACCTTCAGGGCTGGAGTGTGGTTACCTTCAATGGCCTTCACAACGGCCAGCTCTTGCTCGCCTTGCCCTTCAAATGCCACAGTGATGCCTAGGCGAGCTGCGGCTTTGCGAATGAAGTCGCGCACGCTGTACTGCACGCCGGTGGCAATCACAAAATCTTGCGGCTTGTCTTGCTGCAGCATCATCCACTGCATGCGCACGTAGTCTTTGGCATGGCCCCAGTCGCGCAGGGCGTCCATATTGCCCATATACAGGCATTGCTCCAGCCCTTGCGCGATATTGGCC
>JBIIYT010000269.1:0-4019 GCA_044346675.1 Rhodoferax sp.
GTCGGCCTTGGCCAAGTCGGCAATTTGGCGCACGCAGGCCAGCTTCATGGCTTCGGTAATCTTGGTGGCGCCGCAGTCCAGCGCGCCACGGAAGATGTACGGGAAGCACAAGACGTTGTTCACCTGGTTGGGGTAGTCTGAGCGGCCCGTGGCAATGATGCAGTCTGGGCGCACCGCCTTGGCCAGCTCGGGGCGAATTTCGGGCTCGGGGTTGGCCAGCGCCAAGATGATGGGCTTGGGCGCCATGGTTTTCACCATCTCAGCAGTCAGCACACCAGCGGCAGAGCAGCCCAAAAACACGTCGGCATCTTTCACGGCATCGGCCATGCTGCGGGCCGAGGTGTCTTGCGCGTAGCGCTCTTTAGACGCATCAAAACCGCCTGCGCGGCCGTGGTAAATCACGCCCTTAGAGTCGCACACAAACACGTTTTTGCGTTGTAAACCCAGGCCCACCATCACGTCCAGGCACGCCAGCGCCGCAGCGCCCGCGCCTGATACGGCGACCTTCACGTCTTCAATGCGCTTGCCCACCAGCTCAAGGCCGTTGAGCAGCGCGGCGGACGAGATGATGGCCGTGCCGTGCTGGTCGTCGTGGAACACGGGTATGTTCATGCGCTCGCGCAGCTTTTGCTCTATATAGAAGCACTCGGGCGCTTTGATGTCTTCTAGGTTAATACCGCCCAGCGTGGGCTCCATAGCGGCAATGATCTCGACCAGCTTGTCGGGGTCGTTCTCGGCCAGCTCAATGTCAAACACATCAATGCCGGCAAATTTCTTGAACAAGCAGCCCTTGCCCTCCATCACTGGCTTAGACGCCAGCGGGCCAATATTGCCCAAGCCCAGTACTGCCGTGCCGTTGGTAATCACACCCACCAAATTGCCGCGCGAGGTGTACTGCGCCGCCAGCGTGGGGTCGGCTTCAATATCTAGGCAAGGGTAGGCCACGCCGGGGGAGTAGGCCAAAGACAGGTCGCGCTGGTTAGACAGCGGCTTGGTCGGGCTGACCGAAATTTTGCCCCGCGTGGGGGTGCTGTGGTATTCGCGGGCGGCGTCGCGCAGGGCCAATTCGGCGGGGGTAATTTCTTTTGCCATGGGGCGTGTGTCCTAGGAGAATTTTGAGTCGTAAGCCTAATGCAAGCCATGCCGTTTGCGCCCTAGATCGGTGCAATAAGGCACAGAAAAACATGCTAACTGGGCATGCAATTATGCTCGCGCCGCATTTTGGGGCCCGCCGGGGGGGTGGCTAAACCCGCAGTCTTGCTCGGTCATGGGCGAGAATACTTCGAATAAACCGAAGTAAAAGTGTCAAAAATACGCATTTACACGAAGTGTTTCCTTGCCTACATTCGGGCTCTTGTGCACGCATCTACTTGAAGGAGTAACACCATGCGACTCAGTACCCGAGGCCGGTTTGCCATTACCGCCATGATTGACTTGGCCCTGCGCGAAGACGCTAGCCCCGTGCCGCTGCAAGACTTGGCGCTACGCCACCGCATTTCACTGTCTTACCTAGAGCAGGTGTTTGCCAAGCTGCGTCAGCACGGCTTGGTGGAAAGCACCCGTGGGCCCGGTGGTGGCTACACGCTGGGCTTTCGTGCGGACAGCATTTCGGTGGCCGACATCATTGGTGCCATAGAAGACACGGGTACCAAACCCACCAAAGCACAACGTGAGGGCTCCGCCAGCGCCACGGAGATGACCCAGGGCCTGTGGGATAGCTTGCACACCACAGTACTTACCCACATGAAAACCATCAGCCTGCGCAGCTTGGCGGCGGAGCAGCGCGCTCGAGGCTTCGAGGTACAAGTGCGTGCTAAGCCCAGTAAAAAAGGTGTGCACCAAAAGGCCAAGCCCGTGGCGGCCCCGCGGGGTGTGCCGAATTCGGTTTTTGCCTTGGGCCAGGTGTGGCCCGCACGCAGCTAGAACCCTAGCATCGCCGCACAGGGCGGCGCAAACCTAAGCGCCTCGGGCTCTTACACTGCTTGCTATTTCACCGAAAGGGGCAGGCATGTTTTTGGGCGTCGCATTTGCGCTGGCAGCAGGCTTGTTGTGGGGCTTGGTTTTTGTGGGGCCTGTGTTGTTGCCAGATTACCCTGCGGCCCTGCAGTCGTTTGGTCGGTATTTGGCCTTCGGTCTGATAGCGCTACCGCTGGCTTGGCTAGACCGCAAAGAGCTGGCCCGTTTAACGCGGCAAGATTGGGTCGAGGCCACCAAGCTTTCCGCCATAGGTAACGTGTTGTATTACGTGTGCCTGGCCAGCGCCATCCAGCGCGCCGGCCCCACCTTGGCTACCATGATTATTGGCACGCTGCCGGTGGTCATCGCCATAACGTCGAATGTGCTCCACCCATCGCACAGCGCACCTCTGCCGTGGGCACGGCTGTTGCCTTCTGTGGCCATCATCGGCTTGGGTATTGCCTGCGTGAACCAGGTAGAACTGGCCGCATTGGCTGCCACCCCCAACGCCAGCCACACAGCCTACGCAAGCGGCGCCCTGCTGGCCCTTGTGGCGGTGGGCTGCTGGACCTGGTACCCCATTCGCAACGCCCACTGGTTGCGCAGCCATGCGGGGCGCAACCCGCGCACCTGGGCCACGGCGCAAGGGCTTTGTACGCTGCCGCTGGCACTCATGGGTTACCTAGGGTTTGGGGTGTGGGCTGCGGCTACCAACAGCCCCTTTGACATGCCGCTGGGGCCCCGCCCTCTGGTCTTTGTGGGGCTGATGGTGGCAATTGGGTTTTTGGCATCGTGGCTGGGCACACTGTGCTGGAACGAAGCCAGCCAAAGGCTACCCACCGCGCTGGCGGGGCAACTCATTGTGTTTGAAACGCTGGCCGCACTGTGCTACGCCTTTGCCCTGCGCCAAGAGTGGCCACAGCCGCTCACGCTGCTGGGCGTGTTGCTGCTGGTGTGCGGTGTCATTTGGGCGGTGAGAACCCAGCCAGCGCCCATACACCCGGCCTAGGCCCACACCAGGTCAGGCGCTTGGACGTAGACTGGTGGCTGCATCCATTTATTGATCACATCACCATGGCCTACGCAGCTTTCCAATGGCAAGACCCGTTTTTACTAGAGCAGCAACTAAGTAGCGACGAACGCATGGTGCGCGACGCTGCTGCCGCGTATTGCCAGAGTGAGCTGCAGCCGCGCGTGGTGCAGGCCTTTCGCCAAGAGACTACCGATGTGGCCATCTTTAGAGAAATGGGCGCACTGGGCCTGCTAGGCCCCACCATCCCTGAAGCCTACGGCGGCCCCGCGCTCAACCACGTGGCCTATGGCCTCATAGCGCGCGAGGTGGAGCGCGTAGACAGCGGCTACCGCTCCATGATGAGCGTGCAAAGCTCTTTGGTGATGCTGCCTATTTTTGAATTTGGCACTGAGGCGCTGCGCCAAAAATATTTGCCCAAGCTTGCCACGGGTGAGTGGATAGGCTGCTTTGGCCTGACCGAGCCCGACCATGGCTCGGACCCCAACTCCATGAGCACCCGCGCCCACAAAGTGCCCGGCGGCTACAAGCTCAGCGGCGCAAAAATGTGGATCACCAACAGCCCCATTGCTGATGTGATGGTGGTGTGGGCCAAAGAGGTGAGTGCGGGCGGCGCGGTAGGCCCCATACGTGGTTTTGTCTTGGACAAGGGCGCAGCGGGCCTGAGCACCCCCACCATCCACGGCAAAGTGGGTTTGCGTGCCAGCATCACCGGCCAAATTGTGATGGACGGCGTGTTTTGCCTAGAAGAAAACGCCTTCCCCACGGTGCAGGGGCTCAAGGGGCCGTTCACCTGCCTGAACTCCGCGCGCTACGGCATCGCTTGGGGTGCTTTGGGCGCAGCCGAAGACTGCTGGCTGCGCGCACGCCAGTATGTGCTGGAGCGCCAACAGTTTGGCCGCCCACTGGCCGCCAACCAGCTCATACAAAAAAAGCTTGCCGATATGCAAACCGAAATTGCGCTGGGCCTGCAAGGCTGCCTGCGCTTGGGCCGCATGAAAGACGAGGGCAGCGATGCGGTGGAGATTACCTC
>JBIIYT010000270.1:0-4017 GCA_044346675.1 Rhodoferax sp.
TATTGGTCTGCTGCATATTGAGCCACCTACGTTGGAGCCGCGCGCCACAGAATATGTACCCCAGATGCTGAGCTTGATTGCCCAGCTTGAATCGAAGGGGCTTGCTTACAAGTCATCCAGCGGAGACGTGAATTTTGCAGTGCGCAAGTTCGCGAGCTATGGAAAATTGTCGGGTAAGTCTGTGGATGAGTTGCGCGCGGGGCAGCGTGTGGCGGTGGCAGATGGCAAGGACGACCCGCTCGACTTTGTACTTTGGAAGGCTGCCAAGCCTAGCGAACCAGCCGATGCCAAGTGGGACGGCAAGACCCAGGGCGCTGACTACGGCGTGGGCCGCCCGGGTTGGCATATTGAATGCTCGGCCATGAGCTGCCAGACCTTGGGGGAGACTTTTGATATCCATGGGGGCGGGGCCGATCTTCAGTTCCCCCACCACGAGAACGAGATCGCTCAGAGTGAAGGTGCCAGCGGCAAGCCTTTGGCACGGTTTTGGGTGCACAACGGTTTTGTTCGCGTGGACAACGAGAAAATGTCCAAGAGTTTGGGTAATTTCTTCACTATTCGTGAGGTTTTGGCCAAATATGACGCTGAGACGGTGCGGTTTTTCTTGCTGCGCACGCATTACCGCACTGCGCTTAACTATAGTGACGTGCACTTGGATGATGCCCGCACAGGCTTAAAACGCTTGTACACCGCGCTAGCCTTGGTACCCGCTTGTGCGCCAGACTTGATCGATTGGGAGCAGCCTTTTGCAGCGCGATTCAAGGCTGCCATGGACGAAGACTTTGGCACACCCGAAGCTTGCGCAGTGTTGTTCGAGTTGGCCACTGAGGTGAACAAAGCAAAGTCTGCTGAGTTGTCCGGTTTGCTCAAGGCTTTGGGTGGCTGCTTAGGCTTGCTCCAAGGTAGTCCCCAGGCGTTTTTACAAAGCGGAGCGTCGCTGGACGATGCGGCCATTCAAACCCGCATTGCGCAGCGCAGCGCGGCCAAGGCAGCGCGCGACTTTGCGTTGGCAGACAGTATTCGTCAGGAGCTATTGGCTTTAGGCATCGTGCTCAAAGATTCTCCCGATGGAACCACGTGGCAGGTGGTTCAGTAATGGTGATCGCCAAGAACAAGGTGCTCGCCTCGTCCAAGGCCCCTATGACCCCCGTTACCCCAGCTTATTGGGCCGAGGCTTGCAAACATTTGATGAAGAAGGACCGGGTGATGAAGCGCCTGATCCCGCAGTTTGGTGATGCGTGCTTGCAAACTCGGGGTGATGCTTTTGTGACCCTAGCGCGTAGCATTGTGGGGCAGCAAATATCGGTTAAGGCCGCCCAAACGGTGTGGGAGCGCTTTGCCGCTTTGCCGCGCCACATGACACCGGCGAATGTGCTCAAACTCAAGGTGGACGATATGCGCGCGGCCGGTTTGAGCGCGCGTAAGGTGGAATATTTGGTGGACTTGGCCTTGCATTTTGAAAATGGTGCGTTGCACGTGCAGGCGTGGGAGAGCATGAGCGATGAAGACATCATTGCGGAGTTGATTGCTATTCGTGGCATTGGTCGCTGGACCGCGGAGATGTTTTTGATTTTTCATTTCATGCGCCCCAACGTACTTCCCTTAGATGACGTGGGTTTGATCAATGGCATTAGTCAAAACTATTTTTCTGGTGAAATAGTTAGCAGAAGTGATGCCCGGGAAGTGGCTGCCGCTTGGATTCCCTACTGCAGTGTGGCAACTTGGTATATTTGGCGCTCGCTGGATCCGCTGCCGGTGGAATACTAGTTTTGAAGGAGAGATACGTTGGCTAAGAAATTTTTTCTGGATTTTGAGCAACCTGTGGCAGAGCTCGAAAACAAAATTGAAGAGTTGCGCTATGTGCAAAACGAGTCAGCCGTTGATATTTCTGCAGAGATTGACCAGTTGGCCAAAAAGAGCCAACAGCTCACCAAAGACATCTACAGTGACCTGACTCCTTGGCAAATTACCAAGATTGCTCGCCACGCGGAGCGGCCTTACACGCTGGATTACGTCAGAGAAATTTTTACCCACTTCGTAGAGCTGCACGGTGACCGGCATTTTGCCGATGACCTGAGTATTGTGGGCGGTTTGGCGCGTTTTAACGGCACCCCTTGCATGGTGATTGGTCAGCAAAAAGGGCGTGACACCAAAGAGCGTGGACTGCGCAACTTTGGCATGAGCAAGCCCGAGGGCTACCGCAAGGCCTTGCGGCTGATGAAGCTGGCAGAAAAATTCAAACTCCCCGTGTTTACTTTTGTTGACACCCCTGGGGCATACCCAGGCATTGATGCAGAAGAGCGTGGTCAGTCTGAAGCCATTGGCCGCAACATCTTTGAGATGGCCCAGCTCGAGGTGCCCATCATCACCACCATCATTGGAGAAGGCGGCTCGGGTGGGGCATTGGCCATCTCGGTGGGTGACCAGGTGCTGATGTTGCAGTATTCCATCTATTCGGTGATCAGCCCCGAGGGTTGTGCCTCGATTTTGTGGAAAACCTCCGAAAAGGCGCAAGACGCTGCAGATGCCTTGGGCATTACCGCACACCGCCTGAAAGCCCTAGGCTTGGTGGACAAAATTGTGAATGAGCCCGTGGGTGGCGCGCACCGCGACCACAAGCAAATGGCCGCCTTCTTGAAGCGTGCTCTGAGTGAGGCTTACCGGCAAGTGAGTGACTTAAAGGTCAAAGAACTGCTAGACCGCCGCTACGACCGACTGCAGAGTTACGGCCGTTATACAGACACCAAAGCTGCTGCCAAGTAAGGTGGTGTCCCTTTTGCCATGACGCAGTCGCTGGACGCGGCCATGCAGGCGTTTCACCCCGCCTTGCCGCTGGGGGTGGCGTTCAGTGGCGGGGCAGATTCCACCGCACTGTTGGTGGCGTGCGCTGCCAAATGGCCGGGGCAGGTCATGGCGCTGCATGTGAACCACGGTTTGCAACAAGCCGCCACCGCGTTTGAGACCCAGTGCCGTGCCCTGTGCGCTGCACTAAATGTTCCTCTTCGCGTTAGAGCGGTAGACGCCAAACCCGCTAGCGGGCAAAGCCCTGAAGATGCTGCACGCCGTGCCCGTTATGCGGCTTTGAGTGAGTTGGCCCACGTGGATGTTGGCCACAAAGCTATTCAATCTATAGCGATTGCGCAGCATGCGGATGACCAAGTCGAAACTCTGCTGCTGGCGCTTAGCCGTGGCGCGGGCTTAGGGGGCTTAAGCGGCATGGCGGGATGTTGGCAGCGCGATGGCGTGAGCTTTTACCGCCCCTTGCTGGCAGTGGCGGGTGCCGATATACGTGAGTGGCTGGGGCAGCGCAAACTTGCATTCATTGAAGACCCCACCAACCAAGACCAGCAGTTCACACGCAACCGCATTCGTGCTCAACTGCTACCGGTGCTGCACGCTGCTTTCCCGCATTTTCGCGATACTTTTGCGCGCAGCGCTGTCCACATTGCCCAAGCCCAAGAACTAGTGGATGAACTTGCCGCGCAAGACTTGGCCTTGGTGTGTGGCCCATCTGGTGGCGAACCTCTGATTCACGCCTTGCAGACCTTGAACCGGGCGCGCCAAGCCAATGTATTGCGCTACTGGCTCAAACGCCATCACCACGTGGTGCCCAGTACCGCGCAGTTGGCCGAGTTGCAAGAGCAGTTAGCTGACTGCACCACACGTGGTCACCAGCTCCACATCAAGTTAGCCCAGGGCTTTGTGCAGCGCACTGGCAAACACCTGACTTGGTACAATCGCTAGCTTTTGCGCTACAAAAATTGACCCGATGGCTTTGATTGTTCATAAATACGGCGGCACTTCGATGGGTTCTACGGAACGCATTCGCAATGTTGCCAAACGCGTTGCCAAATGGGCGCGCGCAGGCCACCAAATGGTGGTCGTTCCCTCCGCTATGAGTGGTGAAACCAACCGATTGCTGGGCTTGGCCAAAGAGTTGGCACCCGCCAAAAGCAGCGACGCCTACAGCCGCGAGCTCGACATGCTGGCCGCTACGGGCGAGCAAGCGTCCAGTGC
>JBIIYT010000271.1:0-4010 GCA_044346675.1 Rhodoferax sp.
TGGGCGGTGCGGTGCAGGGCCTCAAATGGCAATTGGGCCGCAATGAGTATGAGCACACCGAGTTTGAAGGCAGCACCGCTGGCACCGTGTTCAAAAACAACGGCAACGACCTGCGTATTGAGGCCCGCCACGCCAAGTGGGGGGCGCTGGACGGCGTGGTGGGCGTGCAGGCCGACTCGTCGCAGTTTTCAGCCGATGGGGATGAGGCCTTCGCCCCCCACAGCACCACCCGCCAAACGGCACTGTTTGCGTATGAAGAGCTAGCCACTTCGTGGGGCAAGTGGACTGCAGGTGCGCGGGTGGAATCGGTCAAGGTAGAGTCCCTTGGCAACCCCTTGGTGGCGCGGTTCACGCCAGACAGCCGCAGTTTTAACCCGACCAGCTACGCGCTGGGCGCCTTGTGGCGGGTGGGTGGTGACTGGCAACTAAGCTCTAACCTAGCCCACACCCAGCGCGCCCCTAAGGACTACGAGCTGTATGCCAATGGCCCCCACTTGGCGACCAACGCCTTTGAGGTGGGCAATGCCAACTTTGACAAAGAACGCTCTACCAATTTGGATGTGGGTGTGAACTGGAAGCGCGGCGCCCAGCGTTTTGGCCTGAGCGCGTTTGTGAACCAGTTCAGCAACTACCTGTCGCAAGAGGCCACTGGCATTAACCGCGACACCGAGGGCAACGGCGGCAACGGCGTGAGCGTGACCGACTCGGGCGACGGCACATCGGTAGAGTCGGGCGGCAACGCCAAAATTTTGCCCGAGTATGCCTACACCGCAGTGCAAGCGCGCTTTAGCGGGCTAGAGGCCAGCGGCTCGGTGCGTTTGCTAGACAGTGCCAGCACGGTGGACTTAGAGCTGCGCGGCGACATGGTGCGCGCGGTTAACACCACTACCAGCCAACCGCTGCCACGCATCGCCCCGGTGCGCGTGGGGGCTACGCTGATTTGGGGCCAGGGCCCTTGGAGTGCGCGCTTGGGTGCCAGCCACGCAGCGGCGCAAAACGATGTTCCTACGGGCCAGCTCAGCACCGGTGCCTACACCCTGTGGAACGCCGCTTTGACCTACCGTACCAAAGTAGCAAAAAGTGGTGTGCTCTGGTTTGCCAAGCTGGACAATCTCACCGATACCTTGGCCTACTCTGCCAGCTCGGTTCTCACCCAAACCGCAGCTGGCAAAGCGCCCTTGCCAGGCAGATCTTTGAAAGTCGGGATACAGCTCGATTTTTAGCAAAAACCGGTGGTGTGCCAGGGGCTTTTGGGGGGAGAATAGAAGGTGATGACTACTATTGCCCCCTCCAGTACAGGCCTTGCTGCTCCGCTGTGCTCCGCCCCTGCACCCAGCGGGGATGTGCTTGCCCAGGCCGACTGGTTTGTGCAGTTGGCACCCGATGCATTTATCCATTCAGACCCGGCTGGGCGCATCATCGGGTTCAGCCCACAGGCTGAGCGCATGTTTGGCTGCGCGGCCGCGCAAGCCTTGGGGCGCCGTGGTTTGGAGGTGGTGGGGCTAGACCTTACCGGTTGCACGCCCGCCCTGCCGTCTGCACCCGTGGTGCAGCGCATGGAGCGCCCTTGCACCCGCGCGGATGGCACGGTATTCGTAGCTGAGATCGCGCTGGTGGGTGTGCTGCAACAAGGCCAACGCTTCTATTGCCTGCAGCTGCGCGACATTACCGAGCGCAAGCTGGCAGAAGAGGGCTTGCGCATCACCGCCGCCGCGTTTAACTCGCGCGAAGGCATGGTCATATCAGACGCCAACGGTGTCATTTTGCGTGTCAACCCGACCTTCACCGCCATTACCGGTTACAGCGCAGCAGAGGCGGTGGGTAAGAAAACCAATATGCTCAGCTCGGGGCGACAAGACGCTGCGTTTTACCAAGCCATGTGGGCCAGCATCGTAAAAACTGGCGCCTGGAAGGGCGAAATTTGGAACCGAAAAAAGAGCGGCGAAGTGTATGCCGAGTGGCTCACGGTCACGGCCATTCGTAACGCAGCTGGCGACGCCACCCACTATGTGGGAACGTTTACCGACATCACCGCGCGCAAGGCGGTCGAGGCCGAGATCCAACAGCTGGCTTTTTACGACCCGCTCACGGGCCTGCCCAACCGGCGTTTGCTCATGGATCGGCTCAAGCAAGCCTTGGCCGCAGGGCGGCGCTACCAACGCTTTGGCGCAGTTTTTTTTATTGATTTGGATTACTTTAAGACCATCAACGACACCCTAGGCCACGACCGCGGCGATGCACTGCGGCAGCAGGTGAGTGAACGCCTGCGTCCCAGTGTGCGTGAAGGCGACACGGTGGCCCGTTTGGGGGGGGACGAGTTCGTGGTCATGCTGTTGGACCTGAGCACGCACCGCGCCGAGGCCGTGGCCGAAGTGCAGGCGGTGGGTCAAAAAATAGTGGCAGCCCTGCGCCAGCCTTATCAATTGGGTTCCCTTGTGCATCACGGCAGTGCCAGTGTGGGGGCTAGCCTGTTTGATGAAGATGTGGAGTCGGCCGAAGAACTGCTCAAGCGGGCCGATGTAGCGCTGTACCAAGCCAAGGGGGCAGGGCGCAACCAGGTGTGTTTTTTCAGTCAAGATGACGGTGACCTTGCGCTTGCACCCAAGGAGCTGTAGACGTGGCACATCTATTTCACACCCTCGACTCTGCGCGCGACTTGGGGCGCTTGCAGCACATTGTGGGGGTGCTGGTGCGCCATGGCCTGGGCGACGCTGTGCGCCGCATGGGCTGGGCCGATGCGCTGGAAAAAGCCGGCCATGTAGTGCATTGGGAAGGAGCTGCCGACTTGGCGCGGCTGGAGCCCCCGGTGCAGGTGCGCCGTGCGCTGGAAGAGCTAGGCCCTGCGTTTGTGAAATTTGGCCAAATACTGGCCGGGCGGGCCGACTTGTTGGGCCCGCAGTGGATTACCGAGCTCGAGCACCTGCACAGCCGCGTGCCCGCTGTGCCGTTTGAAGTGCTGCGCGCCCAGCTGGTAGAAGACCTAGGGGGCGAGCCTGACAGCCTATTTGCGTCATTTGACGAAGTGCCTCTGGCGGCGGCCTCCATTGCCCAGGTGCACCGTGCGTGTTTGAAGGACGGCACCCAGGTGGTGGTGAAGGTGCGCCGCCCTGGCATTCGCCAGGTGATCGATGCCGACCTGCGTTTGCTGGAGCGCTTGGCTGCGATGGCGGCGCGCCAATGGCCCGATTTGCAACCTTACCGGCCGGTGGCGTTGGTGCAGCAGTTTGGCCAGTCGCTGCGTCGGGAGTTGGACTTGGCTTATGAATGCCGCCAAGCCGAGCGCATTGCGGCCAACTTTGCGCAGTCTGCGGACATTGTGATTCCCAAGGTGTATTGGGAGTGGACGCACGAGCGCGTCAACGTGCAGCAGTTTGTTGATGGCATACCCGGCGATGGTGTGGACCAGCTAGACGCACAGGGGCTAGATCGCAAATTGCTGGCACGTCGTGGTGCGCAGGCCGTGTTGAAGATGATTGTGCAAGACGGCCTCTTCCATGCCGACCCGCACCCGGGTAATGTGTTTTACCTAGGCGGCAACCGCTTAGCCTTTATTGACTTTGGCATGGTGGGGCGCTTGTCAGGGCCGCGCCGCGACCAGTTGCTCAAGCTCATGTTGGGCTTGGTGCAACGTGACGCCAACGCCGTGGCCGATGTGCTGGTGAACTGGGCCGATGGCGGCTCCACCACGCACGAAGACGCTTTGGGCGTGGACATTGATGCGTTTGTAGACCTGTACCACGGCGTGCCGCTGGCGCAGCTCAGCCTGGCGGCCATGCTGGCCGACGTGACCGCTATTTTGCGCAAACACCGGTTGGTGTTGCCGGCCGATTTGGCGCTGCTGATCAAAGTCTTTATTACGGTAGAAGGCATGGGGCGCAACCTAGACCCCGACTTTCATATGGCCACCGAAGCACTGCCACTGCTCAAGCGCGCCCTGCGTGAACGCTACCACCCCAAGGCGGTGGCGGCGCGCGGCTGGCGTTCCGTGCAGCGTATGGCGGAATTGCTGA
>JBIIYT010000272.1:0-3990 GCA_044346675.1 Rhodoferax sp.
GTCGTAGGCCGCAGTCCAGCTGATGGGGGCAATGAAGGTGGTGGTGTTGGTCTCGTTGAGCGCCCACAGCTTTTGTGTGACGGTGGTGATGCGCCCGGCGCTGTCATACGCGTAAGCGGAGAACTCGGTGGCCACCATGCGGCCGTCGGTGTCGAAGCTGCGGCTGGCGGCATCGGCGTTGCTCCAGTTCCAGCTCTTGGGCTGGCCGAGAGCCGTGTAACGCAAGCGCTGTGCATGACTTTTCATACTTGTGTTGATGCCCACCCAACAGCAACTGCAGCACAGCCAATCCCGCTGCTACAAGCAGCCACCATTAACGCACCGTTTTCGCAGTTGAGCGGCCGAGCATTTCAGCTGTTTCTTGGGCATATTTGAGGCCAGTCTCCATCGAAACGCATGGCATAACTGCCCCTTTGGGGCACAGATACTGATACTGATCGCGAACGCCTCTCAAATACGGGACGAGCGCAACACCGTGCGCGAGCATGACATCGGTTCTATCGGAGGAGCAGCCCGCATCGCAATCGAGAAAAACCAGCGCAGCAGCAGAACGACGCGCCTCCTCTGTCTTGGAGCGCTCGAGTTGCACCATCAAAAAAGACAGCGACCCAACTAGCGCTCTTCGCGTTTGAGCGGCTTCATCAGAGCGAGGGGCTTCATCGATTGCAGCCCGAACTCCAAAGATAAGTTTGATGACCTCTGCATCTTGCCAAGCCATATCGACCTTTGAACGTGCCCAACCAGAAGGAACAAATATGCCATTGGCGGCAAACAGAAAAATAATTGAAATTAATCGACAACGCATACTTGACTCCCGGGTTCAGCATCCAATAGTTGATTCAATGCAGAAATGATTTTTGATGAACTGGTGATGCAGCCCTCGGAGCAAAACGGTGCCTTCGTAGAGGGCCCGAAGGCGTTATCACAAGAGTGGGTTCGGAACAAGTCTCTTCCGTAGGTTTGTGTACCAGCTAATGGGACTAAAGTGCGGCCACCAGGTTTACCTGTCCAACCACCATCCCATTTCCAGCAGCCACGTGGAATCGGCCCAACTTTCTTGATTGATTCACAATCCGGATTATCTTTGCAGCCCGTTTGGTCATTGTTCCCAGAAGCAAATTTCTCTTGAAAAACAACCTCTCCGCTGTTGTCACTCGTGCACCACATAAGACCAGACCGCACATGGTAAACACATGAAATCAAGCCTCGCGGATCAATAGCCCACAACGGATTCCCCCCCACATACCCGAACCTGTTGAGACCTCCATCCAACCCAATCAAGTCGGGTTGTGTATACCGCCCCTGACTAGCTTGATAGCTCCTAAACACGTTGTAATAAAGATTGCTCTCATCATCCGCATACTGCCCCGGGAATCTCAGATTCACCTTCAGCGCAGGCGCAGTCGCTTTGAGCAACACCGGCACATTAGTGATCGCAGTCTTCGGATTCGTCGTAGCTCTGAGGATGCCTGTGGGCTTGTTCTCCCCAAACGCCGAGTAACTCCACTGCCACACCACTTTGTTGGTGTCATCCGTAATCAGCCTTGGTGTGCCCAAGTGGTCGGTGTGAATGGCATAGAAGCGCCCACCTCTGTATAAGCCTATCGGTATGGCCTGCCCTGATTCGGTAGGCAAGTACAGGTATTCAATCCTGCCCGCACTCTTGCTACCCCCATTGCCGTATTCACCCAAGAGGCTGGGCGTGGCCCCAAGGGCGTCGTCGTACACAAAGCTTTGGCCCAAGGTGGCGTTGGCTTGGGCTTGGGCAAAGAGCCAGCCAAAGTTCTTTTTGAGCCACGCCACAAAGTCTGTGCCTAACTCCTCTTCATTGGGTGCGGTCTGCGCTATTTGCGGCTCGCTCTTGAACACGCGCAGGCCTTGGGCGTTGTGCAGGTAGGTGACTTTGCTGGCCTCATTGCCCATGCCTACCTCTACTTGGGCCAGGCGGTTGGTGGCGTCGTATTGGTACTTGCGCAATCCATCACTCATTAAGTTGCCTGCCAGGTCCAAGGCGTACTTCACTGTGGAGGTGCTGTTGGAGCGCGCGAGTGCGTCCTGTTGACTCAAGTCCACTCCAGCGTCAGTCAACGATTGGATCGTATCTAAATCTCCCAGTTACGCTGCAATTGGTAATTCGTCAATTTGAATCGGGTACTTTGGCATTCTTCGCAGTTAGCCTTTTCAACAACGTTTCCTTTTGACCGGTGGTTGCGCTACTGGTTTTGATACTTTGTAATTGAGCGCGCTTTTCATTTTCTGTTAATCCTCGAAACTTAATTTCGTATTCGTGCACCAAAACAGGATCGCCTATCAATGCACCCTTGTACAACCAATAATCAGCTAATTCGCGTTGCTGATTTGCAAGATATCGTTGCCTCAAAGCTCGAACAGCGTCTGCATCATCCTTGGTAGCGCGTTCTTCTAGCGGGTCAAGCGGGATGATTTCCTCCGCTTTGCGTGGCTGTAGAAAAGAATAGAACAGCCAACCCACCAGTACAGTCGCTAAAAAAGCTACTACAAATTTACGCATTGACTTACTTCTTCACGACGCAAGCGCCAAAACACCGCCAACTTCCAGGTTTTGACCAGTCTGGCTTGTTGTACAACGGACTACTTGGGTCCGTACTTTTTGCTTCGTAAGGGCCCAAGTCCCAAAGTCCAATATTCCATACTGCCTGGTCAGGAGCAACAACGGTATTCCCTCCCAAGATAGTGGAGAGCTGCTCAGCGATGGAATCGGCCCCTTGCCCAGTTTTGCAAGCATTCAAAATTATGGGATCTCCCTGCTTCCACTGTGTGTTCGCCTTTATGTACGCAGCAAGTTGCTGCGCATTCCACTTGTTCAGAGTTTTGGGGCCACCATGGGCAATTATGACCAAAGCATTTTCCGGGTTTGGATACGCCATTGCCGCAGCATAAATGACAGGATCTGTAACGGGGTTAATGATGATTTTCTTGTACAAACCCAACGGATCCGCATAACTCAACGCATTCCCACCCACATACCCCATACGATTCCATCCCCCCGCCAAACCGATCAAGTCGGGTTGGGTGTAATCCCCCATGTTAGGACGATAGCTTCTAAAGTGGTTGTAGTAAAGATTGCTCTCATCATCCGCATACTGCCCCGGGAATCTGAGATTCACTTTGAGTTGCGGCGCAGTCGCCTTAAGCAACACCGGCACATTAGTCATCGCCGCTTTAGGATTAGTCGTAGCTCTGAGGATGCCCGTCGGCTTATTCTCCCCAAACGCCGAGTAACTCCACTGCCACACCACTTTGTTGGTGTCGTCCGTAATCAGCCGTGGGGTGCCCAGGTGATCTGTGTGAATGGCATAGAAGCGCCCACCCCGGTATAGCCCTATCGGTATGGCTTGGCCTGATTCGGTAGGCAAGTACAGGTATTCAATGCGCCCCGCACTCTTGGTGCCCCCATTGCCGTATTCACCCAAGAGGCTGGGCGTGCTGCCTAGCGCGTCGTCGTACACAAAGCTTTGGCCCAGGGTGGCGTTTTGTTGGGCTTGCGCAAAGAGCCAGCCAAAGTTCTTCTTGAGCCACGCCACAAAGTCTGTGCCTAGCTCCTCTTCATTAGGTGCGGTCTGCGCTATTTGCGGCTCGCTCTTGAACACGCGCAGGCCTTGGGCGTTGTGCAGGTAGGTGACTTTGCTGCTCTCTCGGCCTAAGCCCACTTCCACTTGGGCCAGGCGGTTGGTGGCGTCGTATTGGTATTTGCGCAAGCCGTCGCTGGTGAGGTTGCCTGCGGTGTCTAGGCTGTAGTTCACCTGACTGGTGCTGCTAGCCACTACCGGTGCGCCTTTGGAGCCCAGTCTGCGGGTGGTGTTGGTTTGATTGAAGCCGAGCAAGCGGTTGCTGGTGGTGTCTACCGTCAGGGCTTGGGCGGTGGTTTTTTGGTAGTCGGCGGCATCAAAGTCGCCGTCCAAATCCGTGTCGCTGGTGGTGGTGTCTTGGGCGCTTAGGCGGTTGCTGTTG
>JBIIYT010000273.1:0-3968 GCA_044346675.1 Rhodoferax sp.
TATAGAAATTTCATATTTCTTATCACGTTGAGCTTGATATGGTGCAATTGAGGCGCTTTCTGGACACATCACAAAGCGCCGCTGAAGGCCTGCTCCAAGTTGGTGAACTTTTCACAGATTTGCCTACCCGAGCCGATGGCACCCATATCGAGGAAATCCTCGATATGGTCAGTGGTAATCAAAACCCGATCAAGAAAATTTCTCATCCTGGAAGTCATCTAAGTTATTGAAAAATATAGGTTTTTTTATTCAACCCGAAACCCGGAAGCCAAAAAAACAAAACCCAATCAAGAAAATCAAGCCCAATGTGGCACATCGCCAGCACGGGGGTGGTCTCTGTTTTCATTCATGGGGTGATCCTAAAGCTGGCCACTGAAGGCCTGGTGCAGCAGGGATTTTTTCAGCGCGTCCAGCGCGGCGAGTTTGCGTTGGTAGATAGATTCGAGGCGTTGGGTTTCTTCGGAAAGCTCGCGAACCCTCTTTGCAATGGCATGCTGCTGGTCAAGCGGCGGGATCGGCAAAACTGTCTGCTTCACTAGGTCACCGCTAATATTTTTGACAACCGAGCCACTGGCCAATCGAGCGAACTGGGATTGAACGACGGGCGAAGAAAGCAAATAGTAAAAAAAGTCTGTATCGAGAGACACATTGAGCCGCAAGACGAACCAGCCGTCATGGATGCAGCCACTTGTTTTCATGATGTACGGGCGGCCATATGACATTGAGTTGGTCAGTATGAAATCACCCTCCTTCACAAACCGCGATTGTTTTGCCCCTTCTGGCGTGATCTTCTGCCCAGTCGAGTGGACATACTTCCCGCCTTCTTCCGTATCACCAATCTTGATCCAATTCACCCCATCAGGCTTAGTTGTGAAATATTCCTTGATTGGGCGAGGCGAACTACCTCGCTCCACGATGCAGATTTGATTTAGCGTTTGATCCACCCACCCTTCACCCCGCTGCGAAAAAACCGATTGCAGGTGGCTTTCAAACAGGGCGCGGGCGTTCTGAAGGTTTTGTTCGGCGTTGGCGCGGGCGGTGGCGATGCCGTCGAAGGCTTCGTCTAGGAGGGTGACGATGCGTTGCTGTTCGGGGGGCGGAGGCACGGGCAGCACAACGCGACTTGCAAGTTCGATGTTGAGGTTCCGGACAGTCGAGCCTGCAGCCAATCTATCGAACTGCTCGAATACGACGGGAGAACCGAGCAAGTGATAGAGAAAACCTTGGTCAAAATATTTCTCGTAGTCCGACAAAACAAGCCAGCCGTCGTGGATGCAGCCCGTTGTTTGCATGATGTACGGGCGCCCAAAGCTCATGGAGTTTGAGAGCAGGAAGTCACCAGGTTTGACAAGCCTTGAGCGCTGCACACCAGAAGGCTTAATTTTTTCCTTGGTCGCATAAATGAACTTGCCGCTGGCAGTTGCATCACTGATCTTGATCCAATTGACCCCGTCTGGATCATTGGTCATGAATTCCTGAATTGGCCTTGGTGAGCCGCCACGGGCTATCTGGCACGCGTCACCGAGTGTTCTGGTTTCCCACCCTGTCGTCATACAACGGACCCCAATGCCATCCACGTCAGCGATTGCGCCGAAAAACGCAAGCAAAATAAGCCCCCAGCCTTCGCAGAACGTGCGCAAGAAGCTATCAATTCAGTAGCAATCACAGCAACTCCCGAATCGACGCCAGCACGCCAGCGGCCTCCGCGTCCAGCGCGGCAATCTCGTCCATGATGTCTTGCGGGCTGCGGTGGGCTACCACTTCGCCAACGGTCGGGTTCTTGACCGACAAATCAAACGTGGTGGCGTCCACTTTCGCCACGTCCACGCTCCAGCTTTTGGCGGAGTCGGCAAACGTGCTTTGCAGGGCCACAAACTCTGCTAGGTCCGCATCGTTGAGCGGGTTGGTTTTGCCCATGTTGCGGCCGGGGTCTAGCTGGTAGTACCAAACCTTGCGGGTGGGCTCGCCTTTGTTAAAAAACAGCACCACGGTTTTCACACCCGCGCCCTGAAAGGTGCCGCCGGGGCAGTCCAGCACGGTGTGCAGGTTGCAGCTTTCTAGCAGCAGGCGGCGCAGGGCCACGCTGGCGTTGTCGGAGTTACTGAGGAAGGTGTTTTTGATAACCACCGCCGCCCTGCCCCCGGCGCGCAGCATTTTGATGAAGTGCTGCATGAACAAGAAGGCCGTCTCGCCCGTGCGGATGGGAAAGTTCTGCTGCACCTCAGGGCGCTCTTTGCCGCCAAAGGGCGGGTTGGCCAGGATGACCTCGAAGCGGTCTTTGTCTTGCACATCGGCCAGGTTTTCGGCCAGGGTGTTGGTGTGCTGGATGTTGGGCGCCTCTATGCCATGCAAGATGAGGTTCATGATAGCGATGACATACGCCAAGCTCTTTTTCTCTTTGCCGTAGAAGGTGCGGGTTTGCAGGGTTTGCAGGTCTGCGGTGGTCAGGCCGGGTTTGGCGCTCAGGTAGTCGTGCGCCTCGCACAAGAAGCCGGCCGAGCCACAGGCCCCGTCGTAAATGCGCTCGCCAATTTGCGGGCGCACCACCTTAATCATGGCGCGAATGAGGGGGCGCGGGGTGTAGTACTCGCCACCGTTGCGCCCGGCGTTGCCCATGCGTTTGATTTTTTCTTCGTACAGGGCCGATAGTTCGTGCTTTTCGGTTTGCGAGCGAAAGCGCAGTTCGTCCACGTGGTCGATGATGTCGCGCAGGGTGTAGCCGCTGCGGATTTTGTTTTTGATCTCGCCAAAGATTTCACCAATCTTGTATTCGATGGTGTGCGGCCCGCTGGCGCGCTGTTTGATGCCGTGCAGATAGGGGAACAGTGCGGTGTCTACAAATTCGACCAAGTCATTGCCGGTCATGGCCTTGTTGTGGTCTAGCTTGCCTTGCGCGTCTTTGGGGGCGGCCCAGGCGTCCCAGCGGTAGGCGGCGGCTAGGATGTGGGTGTAGGGCTTGCCCTCTAGCGCGGCTTCGGTGGCTTTGTCTTGTTCCAGCGAATCGAGGTACTTTAAAAACAGCAGCCAAGAGGTTTGCTCGGTGTAGTCCAACTCGGTGGTGCAGCCGCTTTCTTTCCAGAGCGCGTCGTCGATATTTTTAAAGGTCTGTTCAAACATAGTGTCCATTGGGGGAGATGGCGGGTGTTCTCCCGGCGGGCTACTGTAACGGAAGAAGGCTGCACCGGCTTTCTGGGCCACAATCTCATTGGCCATATTCTCAGCTACAGTTGCAAGCTAGAGCACCGCACCGCCCACTTTTTATAAATCACGCGCCTCATGACCTCAGTCTTCAATTTCACCTTCGTGCCCTGGTTCAGGTCTGTGGCGCCTTACATCCACAAGTTTCGCAACCAAACCTTTGTGGTGGCTATTGCCGGCGAGGCCATTGCCGCGGGCAAGCTGCCGCACTTGGCGCAAGACTTGGCCATGATCCAGAGCATGGGCGTGAAAGTAGTGCTGGTGCACGGCTTCAGGCCCCAAGTGAACGAACAGCTCAAGGCCAAAGGCCACGCCCCCAAATACAGCCACGGCATCCGCATTACCGACGAAGTGGCGCTGGACTGCGCCCAAGAGGCCGCAGGCCAGCTGCGCTACGAGATAGAAGCGGCCTTTAGCCAAGGCCTGCCCAACACGCCCATGGCGGATTCCACCATTCGCGTCATCTCCGGTAACTTCATCACCGCGCGCCCCGTAGGCATTGTGGACGGTGTGGACTTCAAACACTCCGGCCTGGTACGCAAGGTAGACATTGCGGGCATTACCCGCACGCTAGATATGGGGGCCATGGTGCTCTTGTCGCCCTTTGGCTTCTCGCCAACGGGCGAGGCCTTTAACCTGGCCATGGAAGAAGTAGCTACGTCAGTAGCTGTCGCGCTGCAAGCCGACAAACTGATCTTTTTGACCGAAATACCCGGCATACGCCTGCGCCCCACCGACCCCGCTGGCGACGACAACCCCATAGACACCGA
>JBIIYT010000275.1:0-3962 GCA_044346675.1 Rhodoferax sp.
AGCACCGGCCCCATTAGCTCAGGGAAGAGTCGCACCGCTTGTGAAGACATGGACTCGGCGGGCTCTACCGCAATAAGCAAGTCCACTCGTTCGTTTGCGGGATCGCTAGCGTGCCCGGTGGCTTGGAGCCGCACTTCGATGTGGGGGTGGCGCGCGTTGAAATCAAACAACCGGGGTATGAGCCACTTCACCATGAAGGTGCTAAAGCAGGCCACGTCCAGTGGGCCACTGGTGCTGTCGCTCACCGCTTTCACCGCAGCCTCTATCTGGTCCAGCGCGGCCGATAGCGCAGGCAGCAGGGCTTGCCCGGCTGCGGTGAGCTGTGGCTTGTTTTTCGTGCCCTCAAACAACTGCACATTCAGGCTGTCCTCTAGCTGCTGCACTTGGCGGCTGATGGCGCCGGGGGTGACCGAGAGCTCGTCCGCCGCCGCGCGCATGCGGCCCAGTCGGGCGGCGGCCTCAAAGGCGCGCAGGGCGTTGAGTGGGGGTAGTTGGCGCTTCATATAGGTGAGTTTATTGCACTTATAGCGTGCCAATAAATCGCTTTTCTAGAGCGCACTTCATTTGCAAAATTGCGTTCCCTAAACATTTCATTTTTGAGAAAGATGCACATGCCGTTCATTCGTACCAACATCCCCGCAGACACCAGCCCACAGCAGCGAGACAGCATTGTGCAAGGCATTCACCAAGCGCTGGTGGACAGCATTGGCATGCCCGCAGATGAGTTGTTCAACATGGTGGCGCCCTACGCGCCGGCCCAGTTTGCCTGCAGCCCCACCTTCAACGCAATGACCCGCTCTGACCGCGTGGTGGTGATAGAGATCACTATGCGCCGGGGCCGCAGTGACGCTATGAAACGCGCCCTTTACGCCAACATAGCCCGCAACCTAGATGCCAACGCCGGGGTAAATCCGGCAGACGTGTTTATCTTCACGCATGAGAACGACTACTCTGACTGGTCGGTAGGCCACGGCCAATTTGCCATGACATTGGTGCAGCAAGTGGGCGTGGCAGCCCAAGCGGCTTAGGTGCCCTAGCCTGCCTAGGCCGAGTCCGGCTGCGCCTCTGGGCGCGCGTGCTGAAAAGCAGGCAGCGCCATGCACGCCGCCTCAATGCGCAAAATGTGCGGAAAGGCCTCTAGTGGCGTATCAAACCGGCGCGCGTTGTAGATTTGCGGAATCAAACAGCAGTCCGCAAACGTGGGTGTGTTGCCGTGACAAAAGGCGCCGGGCTCGGGGCTGTTGGCCAGCATGGTCTCTAGGGCGGTAAAGCCCAGCGTAATCCAGTGCTGGTACCACTGCGCTTTGGCGGTAGCGTCCACTTGCAACTCACGCTCCAGATATTGCAACACCCGCAGGTTGTTGAGCGGGTGCACCTCGCATGCTATTGCTTGGGCCATGGAACGCACCTTGGCCCGCTGCGCCGCGCCTGTGGGCAAGAGCGCGGGCGTGGGGTGGGTTTCTTCCAGGTATTCCAAAATGGCCAGCGACTGGCCCAGCGCAAAATTACCATCCACCAGCGTGGGCACCAGTTGCGCCGGGTTCATTTGCGCATAGGCGGGGGCGTGTTGCTGCCCACCGTCTTGCACCAAGTGCACGGGCACCACGGTGTAGGCCAAGCCCTTCAGGTTGAGCGCAATGCGCACCCGGTAAGCGGCCGAGCTGCGAAAGTAGCTGTACAGCGTGAACTCAGACATGCGGTGTACCTTGTGCTAAGTGCCTGGTCCGTTTGGGCTACGTGGCCTAGTGGTGGTGGCCGTGTGCGCCATGCACATGGCGGTGCTGTATTTCTTCCGCGCTGGCGGCGCGCACTTCGGTCACCTTCAGGGTAAAGCGCAGCTCTTTGCCAGCCCAAGGGTGGTTGCCATCCAAGTGCACGGTGTCGCCTTTTATCTTGACCACGGTAAAGGTGTGTTCCGTGCCATCGGCACCGCGCCCCTGCAGGTGCCCGCCCACCTTCACGCCGGGCGGGAAGTCTTTGCGGGCAATGGTTTGCACCAGCGCTTCGTCGCGCAGGCCAAAGGCGTCTTCGGCTTGGAGCTGCAGCGTGGTTTGATAGCCCGCGGTTTGGCCGTCTAGCGCCGCTTCAATCTTGGGCAAGGTGTTGCCATAGCCGCCGTACAGGTAGGCCATGGGCTCTTTGCTGTCTTCAATGAGCTTGCCCTGTGCGTCAGCCACTTTGTAGCTCAGGGTAACGACGGTATCTTTTTCAATTTTCATGGTGGGTGCTGGTAAACGCGGTGGTTAAAGAATGACCGCAATTCTCGCCGAAGTGGGGGGGTGTGGTGGTCATGGCATCTTGTTTGAGTTAACCTTGCCACCAGCGTAGTTGTTTTCAATATACCTGTGCAGCTAGCCAGACCTTAGGCGTAACTGAATGATCTCAATGTTAGCCATCATGAAACGGTGCGCAGCCTTTCTCTTTGCCACGTTTGCCATAAGTGCAATTGCCAGTGGCCCTATTTCACCGCTCGGCTGGAATGGCTCAAATGAACCGAGCTATGGCAGCGGGCAGTCTTGCTGTATTCCCGCTGATCTAAATGGAACCGGGCTGATCGGCGGGGCTTTTGTTTTGGTATCCGACTCAAAAAGTGAATTTGCCGTTTTCGCTCTTACTTACACGCCGCCGCTAAAGCCTCATTGGCAACTTCTTGAGAGGCATTCAATGTCGAAGCTCTCGACCTACACCGTTACTGTTGAACCCAAGACGCCCGGACCAAATGCGGGGATCAAGGTGTGCGCTACGGTGAATTGCACTATCTACTATTTGCCGACTAAGGCGAGTAAGTCGTTCAAGAAAGGAAGTGCTTCATGAAAATGAGCGTCTATAGCTTGCTCGACACGGACCGGCAACCACAGAATGCCGCTTTGCGGCCTATGTTGTCCGCCTGGCAGCGTCAACGTTTGGTGGAACACATACGATGAAGAGGGCGGCTATCCTCAAAGTGCTGGTGATCGTCGGTCTCTCCGTGCCTTTACTGACTTTGGCGGCCATTATCGTTCCCGCTCCCGAGACCTTGGTGGCAGAGGTCAAGCGCGACGGCCCGCGTGCCGTAGTGTCTAGACTATGGGCGGATGGAAAACTCTTTGAGGCAGTTCTAAGACGAATCGAATCTGGTGACGGCGAGTGGCTTGACGTTGCTAGGCAACTTAAACCTGGTACTGACGGTGGAGAGTCAGAGTCACTTGACTATGCGGTGGCTCTTGCGCTGCCACGAGCGCCAAGTCGTGTACTGCCATTGATCGGAGCTGGGTTTCAGGTAGGTTCCATCTGTACCGCGCCACACATAGAGGCACCTTTGTCTGTGGTTATGGGCCATCTTCGCGCAGTGGAGAAAGCCCTCTCCACATTCAAGACCAGTAAGTACGCCAGCGTTAGAGTCGAGTGCTTGGAGCGAGTCCGAGGCTTACGGTCAAAACTCGCTGCTCGCGACAGTGCCGCCAAATCATCTGCTCCAGTGAACGCGCCGCCAGCGGCGCGGCGCTGAACGAAATGGCTAGGCGTCGACATTGCCTCCATCCCTCGTCCCCTCCGACGATGCGCTGCCAACGTGGTTGCACACTGCCTTGTGCATTGCAGTGGTCGCTCCTTTTGCAGGATTCCTCGTGTGGTTTGGTCTTGCCGAGCTGATTGCCAAGGCACCAGTTTCACAAATAGTACCGTGTTGTCTGCTATAAAGGTTTGCATTTTTATCAAGGAAAAAATGGAAAAAATTCTCTCACACGTTGGCGCACTTCTCTACGGCATGCGCTTCACCATGCTTTTCTTTTATGTGGGCTTGGTAGCAATTATTTTCGGAATCTTGGGCAAGTTCCTGCTGGAGACCTACAAGCTGATGAACACCTTGCTGTTCGCCGATCTGGAAAAGATCGCCCTGATCATCAAGGTGCTTGAACTGGTGGACATGACGATGGTGGCGCAGCTCGTTTGGGTGGTGGCGTTGGCAGGCGTGTCACTTTTTG
>JBIIYT010000277.1:0-3946 GCA_044346675.1 Rhodoferax sp.
AGCGACAAGTGGGAACAAGACAAACCCAAGACCATTGGCGAAATCATTAACCGCATACCCGGTGTGAAATGGAACGACCTGGGCAACGAGCAGCACAGCATGAGCATTCGCCAGCCCATCAGCACCAATGCGGTGTACCAATATTTGGAAGACGGCATTCCTATTCGCCCCTTGGGTGTGTTTAACCACAATGCCTTGAATGAAACCAATATGAACGCATCGGGCGGGGTGGAGGTGGTCAAGGGCGCGGCGTCATCCCTGTACGGTAGCAACGCTGTGGGGGGTGCGGTTAACTTTTTGACGAAGCGACCTTCTAAAACGCCCACGGGCACCTTGGGTGTGCGCTATGACGACACCGACAGATTTACCCGCGTGGACACAGCCGCTAGCAACACCTGGGGCGACTTGGGGCTGGCCTTTTCACACTACAGCTCACGGCGTGAATCGGTGAACTGGCAAAACTACAGCGGTGCCCAAAAAGAGTCGGTGTCACTGCGGGCGGACTATGAGATCAGCGGCACATCGTCGCTGCGCGCGTATGTTATCCAGACCGACTTGAACGCCGAGATGACCGGCAGCTTGTTTGAGCCCGACTACCGCACCAACCCCAGCAAGAGTATTAATACCTTCACTTACCGCAAAGACAAAGCCACGCGTGCCAACCTTGCGTGGGAGGGGGAAACCACCCACGGTGGCATTACCACGGCTACCTTGTTTACTCGCACCAATGACCACGGGCAGTTGCCCTCGTACACCATCAGCAATTGTGTGGGGCTCAATTGCCGAGGAACCATCAATAACAACCATGTGGACTCGGTGGGTCTGGATGTAAAGCATGACCAAACGCTGGACTGGCGCCGTGCCAAATGGGTGTCTGGGGTGTATCTGGATAGCAGCAAAAACACGTATGTGTCAGACAACCTGAATATTGTGCGAGATGCCCAAGGCATTTATCGCACGTATAGCATTTCCGCTTTACAAACAGGGCGGCGCAACTACGAGGTGGACATTCTGAACAATGCCGTCTTTTCCCAGCTGGAATTTAGCCTTTTGCGTGATGTGCGCATTGTGGCGGGGGGGCGGTATGACGGCATCAGCTACAACTTCAAAAACAATCTCACTCCGGGTGCCAACTACGGTGCCCCCAATGAATTGCGCACTTTTGGGCGCTTTAGCCCCAAGGTGGGTGCCACTCTGGCGGTGAATGAGAGCAACAGTCTCTATACGAACGTGAGCGGAGGCTTCAAGCCGCCCGAGGTGAGCGAGTTGTACGGAAGAAGTGCGATTCCCGACCTACGGGCGTCCACTTACGTGAATGCCGAAGTGGGCTGGCGCGCAGCATTTGCCAGCGGCGTGAAGCTGGACACTGCGCTGTACCAGTTGGACGGTAGCGACACTATTGTGAGCTACACCATTACTCCAGGTAACAGCGAAAACCGCAACGCAGGCCAAACCCGCAGCCGTGGTTTGGAGTTGGGTTTGAGTTATGACGAGAAAGCCTTAGATTGGCGCTTGGGCTGGTCTTATGCCGAGCACAAGTATCTCGTTTTTGCCCCATCCGCTACGCTGGACTATGCGGGCAACGAGATGCCCCAGGCCCCGCGCAACACCCTTAGCGCCACGGTGGGCTACAAAGTGGCTCCAGCCACTCGCATTGCGTTGGGCATGGTGTACCAAGGCGAGTACTGGATGGACAACGCCAACACCGTGCGCTACCCCGGCCATGCCTTGTTCAACTTGCAAGGCAGTTACGCCTTTGGCGGTGGTGTAGAGGCGTGGTTGCAAGTGCGTAATTTGGGTGATGTGCGCTATTCGGACAGCGCATCCAGCTCGTTTAGCGGCACCGGTGTTTACAACCCAGCTACCCAAAACACCTACTCCCCCGGCGCACCACGCAGTTTGATGATCGGCATTACTAAAACCTTCGGCCGCAAACAACCGTAAAAAAGAGGAAAAGTAACTATGACAAACACCTCACCCCCCAACGCCGCCACCCTGCGCAGCCAGCGGCGCAGCCTGCTGTGGCGCATTCACTTTTGGGCCGCGCTCATTGCATCGCCCTTTGCGCTGGCGGCGGCACTCACTGGCATTTTGTACATCTTCACTCCGCAGATCGAGGGTGTGCTGTATGAAAAGCTAGACACCGTCACCCCCGGTGCCACTGCGCGCCCCTTGGACGATGCGGTGGCAGCTGCAAAACAAGCCGCGCCCGCAGGCTGGGCGCTGCACTCGGTGGTGCCTGCCTATAAGCCGACTGACAGCGTACGCGTGGCCTTTACCCCGCCACCCTCTGCCAAAAACGCGGGTGCTGCCAGCGGGGGGCATAACCATGGGGGACACAACCATGGCGGCGCTCCTGCTGCGGCACCTGCGCAAATGGATGGTGCGGCCAAGCCCGCCGCGTTTTTGCGTCCCAACTTTGGGCTGCCCAACAATGCGGTGGTGCAGTATGTGAACCCCTACACCGCCGAGGTGTTGGGCTCCATGGTGCAGGGTGAGCGTTTTAGCAACTGGTCGCGCAAGCTGCACTCCAACTATTTGCAAAACGACAACTGGCGCTGGATGGTGGAGCTGGCCGCTAGTTGGCTCATGGTGATGTTGGTCACAGGTGTTTATCTGTGGTGGCCCCAAGGCAAACAAGGTGTCTTGCAAGCCGCCTTGCCCCAAAGTAGCGCACGGGGCCGCGTGGCATGGAAACAGTGGCATGCCTTCACAGGCGTGGCTTTGAGCGTGATGAGCGCCGTTATTTTGACCACGGGCCTAACCTGGAGCAAATACGCTGGCGACCAAGTGCGCCTAGCGCGTGACCTTACCAACCAAGGCTCGCCGCGCATACCGGCCACCATCAAGTCCACCGTACCTGCCACGGGCGCGCCGTTGACATGGCAAGCCGCACACGAGGCATTGCGCGGCGAGGCCCCTGATATCTCCATGCAAGTGATGGCCCCCAAAGGGCCCGATGGCGTGTGGCGTGCCAACCAAATGGACAAGGGCCAGCCCGAGCGCCGTTTTGACCTCTTGCTAGATGCCTATACTGGCCAGCGCTTGTACTACAGTGGGTGGGACAAGCAAACCGCGTTTGGCAAAGCCACGGCCATAGGCATTCCGTTTCACCGGGGTGAGTTTGGCTGGTGGAACCAGGCTTTGCTGTTTATTTTTGGCTTGGGGGTTATCTTCTCTATCGTCTCAGGTTGGGTCATGTATTTCAAACGCCGCGCCAAAGGCTTGGCGGCTATGCCTGCGCTGGTGCCAGGTGCCTGGAAGAGCGCCAGCCCCTATGCGGTGCTGGGCGCGGTGGTCATGTTTGTGGCCATGCCTTTGCTGGCCCTGTCTGCGGCGCTTGTGGCGGTAGTCGAGTTGGGCGGCTGGTGGTTTAAACGAAGGGCGCTGGCCTAAGTGATACGCCCAGCCGATTCGTTTGAGGTGCCCGCCCCGCGCAAACGTGCGCTGGGGCTGGCTGTGGTTGTGCTCATGCATGTGCTGTTTTTTTGGGGGCTGCATGCGGGGCTGGGCCGCGAGTTACTGCAATCTACCCCTGTGGTGGTAGTGGCGCAGTTGCTCAGTGATGCACCCCCACCCACCCCGGCGCCTGCACCGCCTGTGCCGGTGCCCCCGCCGCAAGCAGCCACACCCGTGCCCAAGCCAGTGGCGCAGCCGCCAGCCCCGGTGCTGGAGCCCAGCCCGGTGGTGGCGGTGCCTGCACCGGCTATTGCGCTGAGTGTTGCGCCCCCTGCACCCCAGCCTAGCCTGGCACCTGCCCTGGCCGCCCCGGCGGTGGTGGCAGCACCAGCGCCGCCACCCGCACCTGTGGTGCGAGTAGCGGCAAGTTTGCAAGCCACGGGCAACTGCCAAAAGCCGGAGTACCCGCCCCTGTCGCGCAGGCGCGAAGAGCAGGGCTCAGTGGTGCTGAAATTTTTGATTGGTACCGATGGCCGTGTGTTGGAAT
>JBIIYT010000278.1:0-3919 GCA_044346675.1 Rhodoferax sp.
GATGTGTTGGCCAAAATTGTGGCCACCATTCCGGTGAAGCGCTTGGGCAAGCCCAGCGAAATTGCTTCCATCATCGCGTGGCTGGCGTCTGAGGAAGGTGGTTACACCACGGGTGCAGACTTCTCGGTCAACGGTGGCTTGCACATGGGGTAATCCCCTGTTGCGCGCGAGCGCAATACTTTCGACACTAACCCCGCTTTGTCGGGGTTTTTTTACCTCCATTTTTTTTGTAAAAAGTGTTACAAAAATGCATCTTGCAATTTGTGCTTTGAAGGTATATTCAATTATTGAAAATTGTCGGCATACCAGCCCCGGGGTAGCGAGTTCAGGGGCTCTAAGCACATGAAAAAAAGCAATTCCAACTACGTTAATGTCGACCAAATTCAAATAGGTATGTTCATCGAGTTGGAGTTGGGCTGGATGGCGCATCCATTCCCCACCGGCAGCTTCAAAGTCAGCTCTCAAAAACAAATTGACACTATTGCGAGCTTGGGTGTCTCGCGGGTACGGCATGTACCTGAGAAGAGTGATCCTGCTGCATCCGTCTCCGTAGCGCCAAGCGTGCACGCCCCCCTTGCAACAGCCACGTCTGCTTTGGGCGGCCCGACATCGGCACAGGCAAACTACGCAAGCAGTTTACGCAACCAGCAAGCCGGGCTTTTGCAGGCCCAGCAGCGCAGTTTGCTGGTGTGTGAACGCCGTTTTGGCGAAGCGCTGCGCCAGTATCGAAAAACCGTGGAGCAAGTTGCCACCCAGCCCCAGATGGTTGCACAGCAGTGCAGCGCTATGGTGAGTGGGTATGTGGCAGAGATGTTTGAAGGGCAGTCCGCCATACGTTTGCTGACCGAGACGGCAGGGGAGAAGTCGTCCATGCATCCGGTCAACGTCACGGTGATCGCTTTACTTTTGGGCAAGGCCTTGGGTTTAAGCCAGGTGCATATGCTCGATTTGGGTATGGCATCTTTTTTGCATGACATTGGCAAGATCAAGTTGCCAGATCGCGTGCGCTGGTTTGACGGCAGCTTCACCACCGCCGAGGCCAAAGCCTACCAAGAACACGTGTGGCAGGGTGTGCAAGTCGGTAAATCAATGGGTTTGTCCGAGACCGCAGTGTTGGCGATTGCACAACACCATGAAATGGCCGATGGCAGCGGCTTTCCACTGCGTACACAAGGTGAAGATTTGATTTTGATTGGACAAATTTTGGCACTGGTCAATCGTTACGACAATTTGTGCAACCCTACTCGGGCCAGTACTGCACATACCCCGCACGAAGCACTGGCGCTGATTTTTTCGCAATTTAAACCCCGTTTCAACCCCACAGTGTTGGGCGCCTTTATACGGATGATGGGCGTGTACCCACCTGGCTCGGTGGTGCAATTGGCTGACGAGCGCTACGCCATTGTGGTGTCGGTGAACGCCAGCGCGCCACAAAAGCCTGCAGTGGTGGTGTTTGATGCCACCACACCGCCCCATGGAGCACTGATCCTGGAGCTGGAGCACGCCCCTAACGTCAGCATTCGGCGCAGTATCAAGCCCAGCAGTTTGCCGCGCGATGCGGGCGACTATTTGGCTCCGCGCCAGCGCATTGCCTACTTTTTTGAACGGGTGGTGGACGCGGCCCTCCCGAAAGGGGCTGCATGAGGACGGCGTGGTGGTCCCCCCTGCTCAACGCCATGCTAGATCCGGCATGGATTGTGGAGCCCAAAACGCTGCGTATTGTGGCGGTCAATGAGGCGGCGGCGCAGCTGGTGGGGGTGAGTGCTGCAGATTTAATCGACACCCCAGCCATTGAGCTGACGGCCACCCCTGAGGACATGTTCTTTTGGGAAGACGTTGCGGCCGGGCTGGCCGACCACATTCACTCCAACACCTTGCTGCGCAACGCGCACGGAACGGCGTTGCCCATTGAGCGGCGAGTCAGCCGGGTGTGGCTCAACGTGGGGGAGCCTGTATTTGTAGTGAGCGTGCGCGACCTGCGCGCGCAGCAGCGGGCCGAAGATGAGCTAGAAGAGCGCATTTCTGAGTTGCGCGCCACGCTAGAGTCCACGGGCGACGGTATTTTGGTGACTGATCTGAACGGCGCGGTGCACAACTACAACCGCCGTTTTGCGGAGATGTGGAATGTGCCCTTGGCAGTGTTGGAGTCGCACGACGACCAGGCGCTTTATGCGCACATGGCCAGCTGCGTGCAAGACGCGGTGTGGTACCAGACGCGACTGGATCAGCTCATGGACGAGGCCTTGCAAGAGGCCACTGATGTGCTGCACTTGTGCTCGGGGCGCATGCTAGAGCGGGTGACCTTGCCCCAATACAGCCGGGGCCGGGCCATGGGGCGGGTGTACTCCTATCGCGACATTACCGAGAAGGTAGATTCACACTCCAAGCTGCAGTTGGCGGCCAAAGTGTTGGAGTGCAGCCTGGACGCTATCTTTATCACCGATGCGGATTTCAACATAGTGCAGGTCAATCCCTACTGCGAGCACCTAGCGGGATGCTCGCAGGCCAAGCTCTTGGGCACTTCGGCGCGCACCTTGTTTCACCACCCCCAGCGCAGCGATTTTTTTGCCCAGGTAGAAGACAGCTTGTCCGTGCATGACTTGTGGTCGGGTCAGCTTTGGCACAAGCGCGGTGACCGTGCGTATGCGGTAGAGGTGTCGTGGGTCACGTTGCGCAATGACTTGGGCGAGCTGCAAAACACGGTAGGTTTTTTTCAAGACTTAACCGACCGCATGGAAGCGCAGCAACGCATTGAAACACTGGCGTATTCGGACGTGCTCACCGGCCTGCCCAACCGCCTCATGCTCACCCAGCGCGTAGACATGGCTCTGCGCATGGCCCAGCGCAATGGTTCCAGCTGTGCGGTGCTCTTTATCAACCTAGACCGCTTTAAGAGCATTAATGACTCCTTGGGCCACTCGCTGGGCGACCAGGTGCTCATTGAAGTATCGCAGCGCCTGCGTGATGGCTTGCGCGATGTGGACACCCTGTGCCGCTTGGGTGCGGATGAGTTTGTGGGTTTTTTGCAAGATGCCGATGCATTGGGTGCCGAGATCGCCGCGCGACGCATGTTGGAAGCCGTGACCCAGCCGTTTTTGGTGGAGTCGGTGAGCTTCTCCTTAGGCTGTAGCATAGGCATTGCCATGGGGCCGGACGATGGCAAAACGGTGGACGAGCTCATTCAGTGTGCCAACACGGCCATGCAGCGCGTGAAAGACCGGGGCCGGGGCAACTTCCGCTTTTACCAGCCGCAGATGAATGTGGACTGGCTCTCCCGCATCAAGATGGACCACGCCATGCGCCAGGCTATGGAGCAGGGGCTGTTCAGGCTGCACTACCAGCCGCAAATCGCTTTGACGGATGGGCGGCTTTTAGGGGCCGAGGCCTTGGTGCGCTGGATCGATCGAGAGCTTGGCCATGTATCTCCCACCACGTTTATTCCACTGGCGGAAGAGTCTGGCTTCATCATCGCCATTGGCAACTGGGTGATGCACGAGGCCGTGCGCCAAGCCGCCGTGTGGCAAAACACGGGGCGCTCGGTGGTGGTGTCGGTCAACGTGTCTGCGCTGCAGTTTCAGCAGGTCGACTTTGTGGAGCGAGTGGCCAAAGAGCTGCGCAGTGCCGGCCTTTCGCCCGACTTGCTGGAGCTGGAGCTTACCGAGTCCATCCTGATACAAGATGCCAACGAGGCACTGGCCCGTTTGCACGCATTAGCTGCTTTGGGCATTAGCCTCGCCATTGATGACTTTGGTACCGGCTACTCTAGCTTGGCGTACTTGAAGAAGTTCCCCATCTCCAAGCTCAAGATTGACCGGGCCTTTGTGATTGGGTTGCCCACCGATGAGAGTGACCGCGCTATTGTGAGCGCCACCCTTGCGATGGCGCGGGCCTTGAAACTTGCAGTGGTGGCTGAAGGCGT
>JBIIYT010000279.1:0-3916 GCA_044346675.1 Rhodoferax sp.
CTCATCGCAAAATCTATCTGCAATCAGCAAGCTTGCAAGCTCCCACAACGCGTAGGGCTCCTGGCGCCGCACCAAACCGAATCCCAAACACACCAATGCCAGCGCCATGATTCGGGACCACGCGGCCACCTCTGCCTTGCGCTTTCCATGCAACCATATGGTCCCGTCTGGCGATACTGCCAACCAGCCCGTGGGCGAAACGTAGCGCAAATGGGTATCAACATGGAACGAGGCTGATGCCATCAGCGGCGCCAACACCGGGTGCACTTTGAGGAAGTGCAATGCGGCATTGCGGGGTTCGATAGCGGCGTTCTGATGCGGGCTTTTACTCATTTCGTCGTTTTAGTGTCGCGCCCCGCCAGACGGGGGAGGTCGCGAGCCACTTCAATCAAAAACCAAGAAGGCAGCCGCTGGCCCGCCTCGTCTTCACTCATCACGGACTGGGCGATCTCCACGCTGATTCTGGACAGGTCGCGCAACATGTCTTTGGCCCGCATACCCAGTTGTTGGTGCGCCGTGCGAACAGCTGCTTCGTCCTGCGGTAACTCTTTGCGCAAATGTGCACGAAAGGACTGCGCCAGAAAATAGAGAACATCACGGTCCTCAGGACCGGTTGGCCAATACGCGTCACCTTTGATGATGGCATGCAGCGTATGTTTTTGATGAACTTGTTTGAGAAAGGCTTTGAAGTGGGCGGCATGAGACGGAGAAAGCAAACCGTAGGCCAAGGCCTCCATCATTTCATCGCCAATTTTGTTGCCAAAAGAATGCAACGCATCTGACAGCATGTGCCAACTGCGTGGGGTCGAAAACGTCTCTTCATGTTTGGGTGGTTCGCTCCAGAGATGGTCGGGCCGTAATTGGATGTACTCCACAATCCAAGGGTGGATCCCTCCCTCATTGATTGCCCAATCCAACCACTGGCGGTGATCAGCCCGCAGATGAATATGCACCAAGCGATTGATCAGCGCAGAGGGCATGGGCTTAACGATGGCGGCATCCTTGCCGCGGTTGCCAGCACCAATAACCACTGTACCTTTGGGCAACTGGTATTCCCCCACGCGCTGGTCTAGGATGAGTGAGTAGAACGCCTTTTGAATTTCATGGGATGAGGCGTTGAGCTCATCCAAAAACAAAACAAAGGGTTGCTTTCGCACAATGTTGGCAGGAGGATAAAAGCGCGAGCATTCACCATCTATTTTTGGAATGCCGAGCAAGTCCTCGGGTGCCAATTGACTTCCAAGCAACGAAACGCACTCCATCCCGACCGCATCAGAAAACCGCTTCACGAGCGCGCTCTTGCCGATGCCAGGCGCACCCCACATGAAAACGGGGCGCACCACTGCAACGTTGAGTAAAAAGTCAATCGCCTGGGTTTGATTTAATTGAATAGTTGATTGCATCGTTTTACTTCTCTGTGACTTCCACAAATGATTCGCCCTTAAACACCCGGCCTGCGTTGCCCCGCTGCACACCATAGTGCTGCAGCCAGCGCTAAGTGCGTGCAGCGTTCGCCGCCTCAGATGCCATGCCCGCCAGCTTGTGCGCCAGCAGGGCGCGGGCCAAGCGCTTGTTGGCGTGTTGGCTGCGTTCGGTTTGTACCTTCACGCTCAGGCCGCTTGGTATGTGCGTGGCGCGCACAGCTGAATCGGTCTTGTTGACGTGCTGCCCTCCGGGGCCGCTGGCACGCAGCGTTTCAAAGCGCAGGTCTTGGTCGCGCATGGCTGCATTGGCTTCGCACGGGTCATCAGTCTCAAACACTTCAGCACCAATGAACCAGTTTTTGCGTTTATGCCCGACTCGGTAGGGGCTAAGGCAGCTCCACTGCACACTGCCGCGCCAACGCAGGGCCACTGCAAATGCGGCATCTCCCTCCAGTGCCACCAGTGCAGAGCGCAGGTTGCCCGGTTTGTCTGCTGGTACCTCTTCCAATAGTTCTGTATTTACGCTGGCGGCAGCGCATTCGCGTAGCAGTACCTGCAAGGCCTTGCGCACAGCCAAGCAGCATTCCTCAGGCCCGGTGTTTGCGGTGAGTTGTAGCAAGATCATTCGCAGCACTCCCCACGGGTTTTGTAGGTCAACACGGGTTTGGTTCGTGCCAGTAGCTCCACCAGACCTGCGCCCACTAGCGAGTGCACCACGCTGTCTATGCCCTTGTAGGCCTGCGGTGCCTCTTCGTAGATTAATTGTTTGTCGTTGCAGATCACGCGGCTGCCCAGGGCGGTGCGGCCCATTTGGGTGGGTGTCATCAGCTTGAACAGCCGGTCTTTGCATGCCGAGCGAATCCACTTGCGCCCAGCACCATGCGCCAGCGACAGCAGGGTGTCGTGGCACAGGCGCGTAGGGCGCACTAGGTAGCTATAGTCGCCTCGAGAGCCGGGTATTAGCACCGCGCCTTGGTCTGACGGCGTGGCCCCCTTTCGGTGCAGCCAACCCGCTTGGCCGTGGATGTTGGCGCTGGCCACAAAGTTGTGGTGCACGTCCAGAACACAGCGGCCATCAGCGCGCACATTGGCTAGCAGGCGCTGCGCCACCAGTTGGCGGTTGCAGCGTGCAAAGCGCAAGGCAGCATCGTGCTGCGTCAGGTAAGCCGCAGCCTCTTGCGTGCCTGCTTGCAAACCACGGTGGCCAAAGGCATCCACATGCTGTCGCAAAATGCGCTCCCCCAAACCGCGCGAACCACTGTGCACCAACAACAGCAGGTGCTGCTTGTCTATGCCCAGTTCGGCCAGCGCCTCAGGTGCATGCAAGGTTTCCACTTGCTGAAACTCCGCAAAGTGGTTGCCACCTCCAATGGTGCCCAATGAAGTTTCATGGCCATCGGGCTGCACATCGGCAGCAGCCATGGCTTGCGCAACAGTCGGTGCGTCTTCCATGGCCCCGTCGATATTGCCCACGCGCTTTTCCAGTTTGTCGAGTTTTACCGCGCTGGCACGCAAGTCGGTTTGCCACAACGCCATGCCGCAGCCAATGTCGTTGCCCACCAAGGCGGGGTAGAGCATGTTGGTTGAGAAAAATGCGCCCCCTACCGGATAGCCGCGCCCAGGGTGCAAGTCAGGCATGCCCGCTACGCGCTGCATGCCCTCCAGTTGCGATGTGGTGATGAGCTGCGCAATGGCAGCGTCTTCCATCCACGTAGCGTCAGACGCGACCACGCAGGCGCGGTCCGACACGTGTTTGACAAAATTGCCCATAAAAAATCCAGAATCAAAAAATGAAGTTGAGACTGGACCGGGACACAAGCGCACACAGCAGCGCTACGCTGCTAACGCACTATGTGCAAAGCAGCGCGCTGTGGAGCGCTAGAAAGGCGTGAGAAGCTTTAAGAGAAAAGTCCCACCGCCGTTGACCCAGCCCACAGGGAGGTCGTGTTCTTTTGCATGTTGTTCTCCTTGTTGGTGGATTGAAGGGGTGGGTGAGTGCAGGGTTTGCGCAATGACTTCCTGTTATTGCCAAAACTGCAGGTCGCGACTGTAACGGATGTAGAGACATCCGACAAATAACTACCGGGGGTTTGTTGCGCATTGGCGACATAAGGGATGCCGCTCAAGACAGGGCGTTGTGGCTTTAGCTGCTGGACTCGTCCAGCGTTGCACTTTCCAAGTGGCGGGCATCCGCCCAGCCCACCAGTGTGATCGCATCAGGCGTCCACAGCAGCCGGTTGATCGCCGCATTGCCAAGCTCCCAAGTGCGGGGCGAGTCCACGGCCTGGTTGGTGGCCAAGCGGTACAGCATGTCCAGCACACCACCGTGCGATACCAGCACAATTTGCTGCCCTAGGTGGCCTGCTGCCAGCTCGTTCACTGTGCGCGCCACCCGCTCGATCAGCTGGGTGGGCGACTCGCCGCCGCTGGGGGCGAAGTGGGGTTCGCGTTGCTTCCAGCGCGTGTTTTCTTCTGGCCACTTCTCGGCAATG
>JBIIYT010000280.1:0-3909 GCA_044346675.1 Rhodoferax sp.
GGCGGTGCTGCTCAAGCCCCAAGTGCTCTTGGCGGACGAGCCCACCGCCAGCTTGGACGACGCGGCGGCGGCTGACGCAGTGCGCTTGCTGCTGGACACCGCAAGCACGTGCGAAGCCACCTTGGTTATTGCCACGCACGATGCCCGGGTGGCGGGCCTGATACCAGCGAAAAGTAATGGTGAAATTGGCTATCAGCGCATGCAGCTATTGGGCAAAGAGCTATCAAATACGGAGCAGTTAATGCAGGCCACTCAAGGGGTAAATGCATGAAAACCTTGGCCTTTGCTTGGCGCTACTTGTGGTCGCGGCCCCTGGGCGCCGCGCTCAATGTGCTGCTGCTGAGCTTGGGCTTGGCATCCATCACGTTTTTGCTATTGGTGGGCTACCAACTCAACAAAGCGTTTGACCGTGATTTGGCCGGCATAGACGTGGTGGTGGGGGCCAAGGGCAGCCCCATGCAGCTCATACTCTCTGGCGTACTGCACATTGACGTACCTCCGGGCAACATTCCTTTGCAGGCCGTGCGCGAGTTGGAAAAGCACCCCATGGTGGATGCCATCATTCCCATCAGCCTGGGCGACAACTTTTCATCTTTCCGCATCGTAGGTACTTCGCAGGCCTACCTTAGCCACTACCAGGCCACCTTGGCACAGGGTCGCAGCTGGAGCCAGCCTTTAGAGGTAGTGCTGGGTGCCACTGCTGCGCGCAAGCTGGCGCTGGGCTTGGGCCACACCTTTGCGGGCTCCCACGGCCTAGGCGCTGGCGGGCATCTGCATGGCGACAGTTTGTACACCGTGGTGGGCATTTTGGCACCCAACGGCAGTGTGCTGGACCGTTTGATATTGACGGACACCGCCTCGGTGTGGAAAGTGCACGAGGACTACACCGCAGTAGACGCCGAAGACCGCAAGCTGATGCAAGACGAGCGCGAAATCACCATGGCATTGGTACAGTACAAAACGCCTATGGCGGCCATGAGCTTTCCGCGCTTTGTCAATACCACTACCGAGATGCAAGCGGCCGCTCCAGCGCTGGAGATTACCCGCTTACTCAACATGCTGGGCCTGGGCACCGATGTGCTGCGCGCCTTTGCTGGGGTGCTTTTGCTTACCGCCGGCTTGAGCGTGTTCATTGCGCTGTGGAGCGCCGTGCGCGAGCGCCGCGGCGATTTGGCCCTGTTGCGCATGCTGGGTGCACCACCTGCTAAAGTGGCCGCGCTGTTGCTGTGCGAGGCGCTGTGGCTGGGCCTGCTGGCTGCGGTGGTGGGTGTGCTGCTGGGGCAGGTTTTTGTTGCAGCACTGGCGTGGGCCTTACAACTAGATAACTCTTTGCTTATTGGCGGCATGGTGTGGCCGCCAGAGCTGTGGGTGGTGCCGTGTTTGGCACTGGGGGTGTCTTTGGTGTCGGCCTTGCTGCCGGCGCTGGGGGCCTATCGTGTGAGTGTTCTTAGTCTTCTTCAATCGAGGTAAATTTATGAAAAAAGCATTTCTGACCCTTATTTTTATTGCGCAAGCAGCTACGTTTTCTATAGCTGCAGAGTCTGAAAAAGAAACCAAAGAAGATATCGCTCGCCACCGCGCCATCGCCGCTGCGCACGAGGCGGCGGCCAAATGCCGCGAGTCGGGCAAAAAAGAAGATGTGTGCTACAAAGAGCTGCAGGCCGCATGCAAGGGTTTGGCCATTGGTAAGTATTGCGGAATGAAGCACCAGCACTAGAACAGTCCGCGCACGGTTCTGTGCTGGTTAACGCCTTTTTTATTGGAGATATGCACATGCGCCGTTTTGTACCCCGCGCCGTCTTCTTGAGCATCGTTCTTGCTGCTGGCTGCTTGCCCTTGGCGGCGCTCGCGCAGCTCAGTTCGCCCATGGGCACTGCGCCTGGAAAGCCAGGCACTGGCGCGGGTGTGCATAGCCCCAATAGCCCTATTGCGCCACTGCAAGAGCGTGCTGATGTGGTGCCGTGGTCTGTGCTTACCGCGATCAAAACCAAGTTCGTTCGAAACCGCGTGATCCCGATTTATCCTGCCGATGTGCTGGCATTGAACCAAAAAAATCAACGCATTCAGGGCTTCATGATGCCGCTGCAGCCCGGTGACATGCAAAAACACTTTTTGATTAGCTCTGTCCCCATGAGTTGCTCGTTTTGCTTGCCCGGTGGGCCTGAAAGCATGATTGAGGTGAAAACCAAAAAGCCGGTCAAGTACTCGCTGGAAGTGGTCGTGGTAGAGGGTAAATTTGAGGTCCTCAACGACGACCCGCATGGCTTGTACTACCGCATGAGTGATGCGGTAAGTGTGAAATAAGGCTGTGGTTTTGTTGGCGAGAAGATTTTTTGTAAAGCCTGCCTGCGCTTGGGCCTACCAAGCAAGGCAGTTGCGCCAGCACGTCTTTCTCGTTTTGTTTTTGTGCGCTGCACTGCTGAATCAAACCCTGGGTTTGGTGCACGGCGTTGTTCACTTACACCAAGGCGAGGGGCAGCCTAGTATTCATGCCCATGCCCACATCCATACCGATTCCCACGCAGGTGAAGAACCTTGCGATGAGGATGGACATGGTTTCTTGTCGCGCTTGTTTGGCGGCCATACGTCAGACACCGATTGCCGCTTGTATGACCAGTCCAGCCATGTGGACGACATGCCGGGTACTCCCTCCCTGGTGTTGCCCTTGGTCATGGGTGTCTTTGTTTTCTCTGTGTTTGCAGGCCTTGCGCTTGCCCGCTGGCACACGCAGTTTCAGGCGCGCGGCCCCCCTTGATTCGCTGATTCTCCGGTAGTTACGCCAACGCGCCATCACGCGGGCCCTATGTGCTCGCGTGCATGGTGCGTGGTCTGTCTTTTCGAATCAACGGATCTTTATGAAAAAAATATCACTGGCTTTGATGTCTGTGGGTGCCCTGTGCGTGGCAAAAGCCCAGACGCCGCCTCAGAAATCGTCCCCACCGGTGGCCACTTTGGCCCCGGTCATTATTACGGCCAATCCCTTGGGCGCTAACGAGCTGATTACGCCTTCCGCCGAGTACTCGGGCGCCGAGCTGCTCTTGCGCTCTAAATCTACCCTGGGCGAGACCTTGGACGGCACCCCCGGCATCAGCAGCACCTACTTTGGGCCCAATGCCAGTCGCCCCATCATTCGCGGCTTAGATGGGGACCGCATTCGGATCTTGAACAATGGTGGCCCGCTGGTGGACGCATCGGGCCTGAGCTACGACCATGCTGTCGCTGCAGACCCGCTAAGCACCGAGCGCATTGAGGTGCTGCGCGGCCCCGGTGCACTGCAATACGGTGGCAACGCTGTGGGCGGTGTGGTTAACGTGATTGACAACCGCATTCCCCGCGCGCCCTTGTTTGATGCCAAAGGTGGTGTGACCGGCAAGCTAGATGCAGGCCTGGCCACTGGCAACGCCGAGCAAAGTGGTGGCGTGTTGCTAGAGACTGGCACAGACCGTTTTGCCCTGCACGCAGATGCGTTTAACCGCACTGCGGGCGATGTAAATGTGCCAATTGACTTGGCTTGCACCAAACCCGGTGCGGCTGCAACAGCTAGACAAATATGCAACTCCGCTAGCCAAACGCACGGCGGCGCACTGGGCGGATCTATGTTTTTTGACCGGGGCTATGCGGGCGCGTCGGTGAGCGGGTTTCGCAGCACCTACGGCACGGTGGCCGAAGACGAAGTCACCATCGGCATGAAGTCCAACCGCTACGCCATAGAGGGCGAGCTGCGCAATCTGGGCGGTGCGGTGCAGGGCCTCAAATGGCAATTGGGCCGCAATGAGTATGAGCACACCGAGTTTGAACCTAAATCCGGCAGTTACCCAGTCGCTGGCAGCGCATCTGGCGGCCTGAATGGGCTAAGTACTGGAGCGATTTTGTCGCTCACATAGCGCAGCAGTACTGCCCATCGGTCTA
>JBIIYT010000281.1:0-3892 GCA_044346675.1 Rhodoferax sp.
GGGTGGCCAGCTCTTCCAATAGCAATCGACCTAAACCTCTGCCCGCGGCTGTGGGTGACAAATAAATAGAGTCTTCGGCAGAGAAGCGATAGGCCGGGCGCGGCTTGAACCAGTTGCAATAGGCAAATCCCAGCACGCCTGAGTCATCTTCCAGCGTCAGGTAAGGCAGGCCTTTGGAGAGCACGTCTTGGCGCCGTGCCATCATTTCTGCGGCGCTGGGTGCACTCGTCTCGAAAGTGCCCGTGCCATGTAAGACATGGTGGGCGTAGATGGCGGTGATGGCGGTGATGTCTGCGTCGCTGGTGGGTCTTATTTTTATCATGGTTTAGAACGCGTTATAATGGAGAGCTATTCAGAGTGTCACTGGCCGGGTGGTCAGTTGCGTGTCTCAACTTTGAATTTCATGGTGGAAAGCGATTTCCGTCACCCAAAGGATAAATCATGGTCGTTATTCGACTCGCTCGTGGTGGTGCAAAAGCCCGCCCGTTTTTTAACATTGTTGTTGCCGACAAGCGCACTCGTCGCGATGGCCGTTTCATTGAGCGCATTGGATTTTACAATCCCATCGCGACCGCCAATGAAGAAAGCATCCGCATTGCGCAAGACCGCCTGACCTACTGGCAAGGCGTTGGCGCACAGGCTTCTCCCACAGTGGAACGCCTGATCAACCAAGCCGCTAAAAAAGCGGCTTGATGTTTGAAGTAAACGCGCGGGCCTGTGGCCCAGCGCGTTTACACACGTGCTCCAATGCTCATGCTGCCCGGACTCGAAGCTGCTGAATTGCCAGCGGATGCCATCGAGGTAGGACGAATTGCAGACGCTTGGGGTGTAAAGGGCTGGTTCAAAGTGTTGCCCTATAGCGCCGATCCTGAGGCGCTTTTTTCTTCCAAGCGTTGGTTTCTTTTGCCTACCGAGAAAGGTCCCCAAACCTTTGAGGGCACGGTCAAGCTCGCCGTTAAAGAAGCCAAAGAACACTCTGGTGGTGTAGTTGCCTGTGTGCAAGACGTAAGCGATCGCACGGCCGCCGAGGCACTTCGGGGCTCGCGCATATTTGTGGCGCGCTCAAGTTTCCCCACAGCCGGAGCCGATGAATACTACTGGGTCGACCTGATTGGGCTAGAAGTCATCAACCGAGAAGATGTGTCGCTGGGCACAGTTCGCGAACTTTTATCTACCGGCGCGCAAACTGTGCTGGTCATGGAATACACGCAAGACGGCAAGGTACAAGACCGCATGATTCCCTTCGTTGCCGTCTATATCGATGATGTCGATTTAAAAGCCCGCCATATTCGGGTGGACTGGCAAGCGGATTACTGAGTTGCCGGTGTATGCGCTTTGACGTTGTCACCCTGTTCCCTGAGCTGTTTGCCCCGTTTTTGACGGTTGGTATTACCCGCCGTGCTTTTGAGTCCAAGCAGGTGGATGTTCAATTTGCCAACCCCCGCGATTTCGCCACTGGAAACTACCGCCGCGTGGATGACCGTCCCTTTGGCGGCGGGCCGGGCATGGTGATGATGGCTGAGCCTTTGACGCAGGCCATAGACGGTATTCGCCTGCAGCGCCAAGACGCAGCGCCTGTGGTGCTTTTCTCACCCATTGGCAAGCGGCTGAACCACGCGATGGTGGAGCGTTGGTCAAACAGTACGGGTGCCATTTTGGTATGCGGCCGCTATGAAGGGCTGGATCAGCGGTTTATTGACGCGTATGTGGACGAGCAGATCAGCTTGGGCGATTTTGTGCTGTCCGGTGGCGAGGTGGCAGCCATGGCCCTGCTGGATGCTGTGGCGCGTTTGCAGCCCGGGGTGCTGTCCGATCACGAAAGCCACCAGATGGATAGTTTCAACCCGGCCTTGGATGGCTTGCTGGACTGCCCGCATTACACCCGGCCCGAGGATTTCAGAGGCCAAGCGGTACCCCCCGTGCTTTTGTCAGGGCACCATGTGCAGATTGAACGCTGGCGGCGCGACCAGCGCTTGCAACTTACGGCGCGCAACCGCCCCGATTTGTTAGCGGTGGCCCGAAACGCTGGCCTTTTGAACTCTGCGGACGAAGCAGTTATCGCTGTTGAGCTGAGTAAACCGCTGAAATAAGCAACGCTCAAGAGCCGTAAGACCTTGCTATAATGGAGGGCTAAACAGATCCTCTGTTCGGCCAAGTCTTGTCACTTTGATACGTCAAAGTGACCTGAATAGCGACAATTCCGACGCTGGCGCGTACATGATCACGAAGGAAAAATCATGAATCTGATCCAAACCCTAGAGCAAGAAGAAATTGCTCGTATTGGTAAAAATATCCCTGAATTTGCGCCTGGCGACACCGTCGTGGTCAGCGTCAACGTAGTTGAAGGCAACCGCAAGCGCGTGCAGGCTTACGAAGGCGTAGTGATTGCAAAGCGCAATCGCGGCCTCAACAGCGGCTTCATCGTTCGAAAAATCTCCAGCGGTGAAGGCGTGGAGCGTACATTCCAAACCTACAGCCCACTGATCGCTGGTATTGAAGTCAAGCGTCGTGGTGATGTGCGCCGCGCCAAGTTGTACTACTTGCGTGACCGTAGCGGCAAGTCTGCACGTATTAAAGAAAAGCTGCCAGCTAAGAAAACAGCTGCCGTTTAATACGCCGTTCTGTTTTTCAGAAAAAGCCGCCTCAAGCATTTGCTGTGGCGGCTTTTTTGTGACCGCAATGGACTGACTGCCATGTCTTCACTTGACCCTCGCGCAGTACCCGTTACCGCAGTAGACCACCATTTACCAAAGGTGCCTGCACAGTACTTGCAGCCGCAGGCTCTGGTACAACGCTTTCAAAGCCCGCGCGAGTGGACGCCAGAGCTGAGGTCTGAGCCTCGGTTTGTGGACAGGCAGACTGTGCCTGCTGCGGTGCTGATTGCCTTGGTCATGCGCGAAGAGATGATGGTATTGCTCACGGAGCGCACCACGCAGCTTTCCAGCCATTCGGGCCAAATCGCGTTTCCGGGTGGCAAGGTCGATGCGCAAGATGCAGACGCAACTGCCGCTGCCTTGCGCGAGGCGCGCGAAGAGGTGGGGCTTGCCAGCCAATTTGTAGAGGTCTTGGGCAGCCTACCTAGCTACACCACAGGCAGTGCCTTTGTTGTTACTCCAGTAGTAGCCCTCGTGCACGCCGGATTTGAGATCAGCGCCAATCCCGCGGAGGTGGCCGATGTGTTTGAAGTGCCCTTGGCGTTTGTGATGGACCCAGCCAACCACCGCCACCACACCGCTCAGTGGCAGGGTACGCGCCGCGAGTGGATCTCTATGCCCTACCAAGATGACCAAAAAGAGCGCTTCATCTGGGGCGCTACCGCCGCCATGCTGCGCAATTTCTACCGCTTCATGTTGGATTGAGGCACCAGCAGGCTACTTTTTTGCATGGGCAGCGTGCGTGCTCGCTATGATTGCGCCATGAGCTTTCTCTCTATATTGTTGGCCCTGCTGTTGGAGCAGGCGCGGCCTTTGTCTCGGCGCAACCCCATCCACGGTCTGGTGCAAACTTGGGTGAATTGGGTGATGCGCAATTTTGATGCGGGCAAACCCAAGCATGGCTGGCTGGCGTGGTGGTTTGCACTGGCTGTGCCGAGCGTGGGGGTTGTGCTGGTTCATTGGGCTTTGTTGTGGATTGTGGGCTGGGTCGCGGCGGCCTTGTGGAGTGTGGGCATTTTGTATTTGACGCTTGGCTTTCGCCAGTTCAGCTACCACTTCACCGAAATTCGAGATGCCTTGGACTCGGGCGATGAAGACTTGGCCCGCCAGCTGCTGGCGCATTGGATGCGCATGGACGCCAGCGAACTACCGCGCAATGAAATAGTGCGCCACGTAATTGAACACTCCATACTCTCGGCCCATCGCCATGTCTTTGGTGTGTTTGCTTGGTACACCGT
>JBIIYT010000282.1:0-3874 GCA_044346675.1 Rhodoferax sp.
CAGCCGTTCACTGCCATACAGTGGGGGCAGAGTTTGCCTGGGCTCGGTGACTTCGAAGACGATTTTCAGGGTGGCTGCCCGGGGCTGCAGTTCGGCCACCACCGCTTGCACCAAGGGGCCCAGCTCAATGCGGTCTTCATTGCGCAGCACGTCTTCGCCAAAAACCGCTATCAAGTCCGTGAGCCGCCGCAAGCGCACATCCAGCGCACTGGCCGCCTCTTCGATTTCGGTGATCTCTTCGCCCTCGGGTAAATCCCCAAGTACCGCAGACAGCTTTCGCATGGGAGGGGCCAGCTCGTCGCGCAAAACGGCCATGATTTCGTTGAGATTCATGCGCCCCGATGCTTCGCTGGCGCCATCCACATCCGGTTTGGCCACAAAAGCAATGTCCAAGCCCGATGGCCCTGGCAAAAATTGGCCCCGCAGGCGGTGGCCAGCCAAAAGCTCTACGTCTGCGGCGTAGGGCAGTTTTACTTTGCCCAAGGTAACGTCTCTGGCCAAGGCCTTAATCACCTGCTTGCCGCCCATGGCCTCCACAGGCTTTCCCGGATGCAGCTTGGCCGCCCGGTTGGCGTAGGTGGCCTCCCCGTTGATGCTGAACGTCAACATGGGCACCGGCATGGCGTCAAATAAGGCGTTTACCGAAGGCTGGTGGTAGTTAACAGGCATTGCGTTTGGCTCTTAGGATGAATAAATGGAAGCCTCAACTCCAATGTATCAAGCTTGGCGCGAATGTCAACCTGCCATGAACCCTTGCTTTTGCAGCCATTTGTGTCTTGCGCCGGGCGATAATGTGGGGCTACATAGACCACTTCTGCCGAAGAACCACTGACATGACCCAGCCCGTAATGAGTGTTGCCGACATTCGAAAATCTTTTCTCGACTTCTTCGCCTCCAAAGGCCACACGGTGGTGGCCAGCAGCCCTCTGGTGCCGGGCAACGACCCCACGCTCATGTTCACCAACTCGGGCATGGTGCAGTTCAAGGACGTATTTTTGGGCACCGACAAGCGCTCCTACGTGCGCGCCGCATCGGTACAGGCCTGCCTGCGTGCTGGTGGCAAACACAACGACTTGGAAAACGTGGGCTACACCGCACGCCACCACACCTTCTTTGAAATGCTGGGAAACTGGAGCTTTGGCGACTATTTCAAGCGTGACTCGCTCAAATGGGGTTGGGAGCTGCTGACCACGGTCTATGGTTTGCCCGCAGAAAAGCTCACCGCCACGGTGTACATCGATGACCAAGAGGCCTACGACATTTGGACGAAAGAAATTGGCCTGCCACCCGAGCGCGTCATTCGCATTGGCGACAACAAGGGCAAGAAGTACGCGTCTGATAACTTTTGGATGATGGCTGACACCGGCCCCTGCGGCCCGTGCAGCGAGATTTTTTACGACCACGGCCCCCACATCCCCGGTGGCCCTCCCGGCAGCCCCGGTGAAGACGGTGACCGCTTCATCGAAATTTGGAACCACGTGTTCATGCAGTTCGACATGCAGGCAGACGGCAGCTTGGTCAAGCTCCCTGCGCCCTGCGTAGACACCGGCATGGGCCTAGAGCGTTTGGCCGCCATCTTGCAGCACGTGCACAGCAATTACGAGATCGATATTTTTGACGCGCTTATCAAAGCCGCAGCGCGCGAAACCGGTTGTACCGATCTGGACAACAAGAGCCTTCGCGTGATTGCAGACCACATCCGCGCCACCGCCTTCTTGGTGAGCGACGGCGTGCTGCCTAGCAACGAAGGCCGGGGCTATGTGCAGCGGCGCATTATTCGTCGCGCCATTCGCCATGGCTATAAGCTGGGCAAAAAGACGCCGTTTTTCCACAAGCTGGTGGCCGACTTGGTGGGGCAAATGGGCGCGGCCTATCCCAACCTGGCCAAGCAGCAATCTCGCATTACCGAGGCGCTGCGCATGGAAGAAGAGCGTTTCTTTGAGACGCTGGCTACGGGGATGCAAATTTTGGACGAAGCCTTGGCAGGTGGCGCCAAAGTGCTGCCAGGCGTTGTGGCCTTCAAGCTGCACGACACCTTTGGTTTCCCGCTCGATCTAAGTGCCGATGTGTGCCGCGAAAACGGTGTGGATGTTGATGAGGCGGGTTTCAACGCCGCCATGGAAAAACAAAAGGCGGCTGGCCGTGCAGCGGGCAAGTTCAAACAAGACAAAGCGCTGGAATATACGGGAAGCAGCAACACCTTTGTGGGCTACAGTGAGCTTACACAAGCTACAAAAATTGTAGCAATTTATGCCGATGGAATAAGCGCGAACGCGCTCAATGCTGGTCAAAATGGTGTGCTGGTGCTAGAGACCACCCCGTTTTATGCTGAGAGCGGTGGCCAAGTGGGTGACGAGGGCGCGGTGTTTTCTGACAGCGGCCTGTTTGAGGTGGGCGATACCCAAAAAATCAAGGCGGACGTGTTTGCCCACCACGGCACCTTGAAGACTGGCAGCCTGAAAGTGGGCGACGCGGTCACCGCCCATGTGGACGCCACCCGCCGCGCCGCCACGGTGCGCAACCACTCTGCCACCCACCTCATGCACAAAGCCCTGCGCGAAGTGCTGGGCGAGCACGTGCAGCAAAAGGGTAGTTTGGTGAACGCCGAACGCACCCGCTTTGACTTTGCCCACACCGCGCCGGTGAGCGATGCACAAATCCGCGAGATTGAAGCCCGCGTGAACGCTGAAATTTTGGCCAACGCCGCGGCCCAAGCTCGGGTGATGGACATTGAGTCGGCCCAAAAGACCGGTGCCATGATGCTGTTTGGCGAGAAATATGGCGAGACCGTACGCGTGCTCGACATTGGTAGCAGCCGCGAGTTGTGCGGTGGCACGCACGTACAGCGCACCGGCGACATCGGCCTTTTCAAAGTGGTGGGCGAGAGCGGCGTGGCCGCTGGCGTGCGCCGTATAGAGGCGGTGACGGGTGCCAATGCACTGGCCTACCTACAAGACCTAGAAGACACCGTGGGCACGGCCGCAGCCACGCTCAAAGCGCCAGTGGCGGAGCTGGCAGACAAGCTCGGCCATGTGCTAGACCATGTGAAGGCGCTGGAAAAAGAAGTGGCCGCTCTCAAAGGCAAGCTGGCTTCTGCCCAAGGCGACGAGATGCTGAGCCAAGCCATTGACATCGGCGGCATCAAGCTCTTGGTGGCTAAGCTGGACGGCGCGGACGTGAAAACCCTGCGCGACACCATGGACAAGCTCAAAGACAAGCTCAAGACCGCCGTGGTGGTGCTGGGCGTAGTGGACGGTGAAAAAGTGCAGATCGCAGCGGGCGTGACGGCAGATACCACGGCCAAGGTCAAAGCGGGTGAGTTGGTTAACTTTATTGCCGCGCAAGTGGGCGGCAAGGGCGGCGGCAAGGCGGACATGGCCATGGCCGGGGGCACTGAGCCTGCCAAGCTGCCAGCAGCGCTTGCCAGCGTGCAGGCTTGGGTGGCGGCTAAGCTATAAACCGGCGCGAGGGGACAACAGACTGCGCTTGTAGCCCCAGTGGGCCAAAGGCGCTTCTACCCAGCGCGCGAATGCTATCGCTGCAACCACGCTGGCAGCCCAGCACGCCAGCAGCAGCGCTCCAGCAGCCTCTGGGCCGGACAGGTTCAGAGCGGTAAACACTGCGTTGCCCAGCAGCAGCACTGGGAAGTGAATCAGAAATAGCGCATACGAAATTTTGCCCAGTGCATGCACCACGCGCGCTACGGGGGGTGCTACCTCGGGCCAATGGTGGCTGCGCACATGGGCCCATTGCGCCAAGCCCAGCAGCACCGCCACAGCCAGCGCTAGCGCAATGCGAGCGCGAAACTCCAGCCACAGTGCGCAGGCCACCGGCACCACCAGCAAGATGAGCATGACCTCAGGGTAGCGCGAGC
>JBIIYT010000283.1:0-3862 GCA_044346675.1 Rhodoferax sp.
GCGCCGCGCGTGGGACTTACTGCTGGCCGCCTTTGAAGAAATGCGTGACGCCCTCACCGGGCGCAACTACGTGGCCGACTATGTGCAAACCCTCACGCACGAAGTAAAAAGCCCGCTTTCAGCGATACGGGGCGCTGCCGAACTATTGCAAGAGCCCATGGCAGAGCCCCAACGCCAGCGCTTTTTAGGCAACATCCAGCGCGAAACGCTGCGCATTCAGGAAATGGTGGACCGCATGATGGAACTCACCGCTCTGGAAACCCGCAGGGTGCTGGACGGCGCAACCGCTGTGCCACTGCTGCCCCTGTTAGAAGATCTGGCCTTGGCCTGCCAAGGGGTAGCCGCCAAGCGCAACATACGTGTGAACGTGGTGGCGCAAACCGATGCCACCGTAGAGGCCGATCCCTTTTTACTGCGCCGCGCCATCAGCAACTTGCTAGACAACGCGCTAGATTTTTCACCCGAAGGTGGTCAGGTAACGCTGGGCCTGCGCCTGCAAGACCGCTGGGCTTGCGTCACCGTGCGCGACCAAGGCCCCGGCATACCGGCGTATGCACAAGACAAAGTGTTCTCCAAGTTTTACTCGCTAGAGCGCCCCCACACGCGCAAGAAAAGCACGGGCTTGGGCCTGAGCTTTGTAAAGGAAATAGCGGCCCTGCACAGAGGCCGAGTGGAGCTGGGTAACCGCCCTCATGGCGAAGGCACAGGCGCGCTGGCTACGCTGTGGTTGCGAACTATTGTGGTGCATTAGGTCACAGGGCGGTGTGGCGCTCTGCGCAGCGGCATAAAGGAGGAGCCCGCAGGGCGGGGGACAGCCGCGTAGCAGAGTGCCACACCGCCCTGTGACCGGGTTAGCACAGCACCCCAATGCAGAAAGTTCACCCCCACTTCACACAGTTTTCACACAAGCCCCCACAGCCTTCAAATTGGTTTCTCCACCCAGCGAGATGCTCTCTTCACCGCGCAATTTCGCACGGCGTTTAAAGAGAAATGCACCATGGCCCTCGCTGCCCTCGCCACACAGAAGAACTGTTCAACACCTCCAGAGCCGCTCCCACAGCGCCAATCCCTTTGGCTGTGGCTAGGCACCAGCACATTGGCCGTCGCCTGCTTTGTGGCGTTGGTCAACCAGCCGGTTCAAGCCCAAAACCAAGACACAGACACTCCGCGCCAAAAAACCGAAAGCCCCTATTTCTTCGTCAAAAGCGACAACCCCAGCCTTGACCAGTTGCCGCTCAAGTCCACCCAGGTCAACGTCAATGTGAACGGCGTTATTGCCGACGTGACCGTGGTGCAAACCTACCGCAACACAGGCACCCGCGCCATTGAGGCCAAGTACGTGTTCCCCGGCTCCACCCGCGCTGCCGTGCATGGCATGAATGTGCGCTTAGGTGAGCGCTTGATCACCGCCAAGATTCGCGAAAAGCAGCAAGCCAAGATCGAGTACGACGCGGCCAAGTCCGCTGGCAAAACCGCTGCCCTGCTGGAGCAACACCTACCCAATGTGTTTCAAATGAATGTGGCCAACATCATGCCCGGCGATGACGTGAAGGTAGAGCTGCGCTACACCGAACTGCTGGTGCCTACGGACGGCAAGTACCAGTTTGTATTCCCCACCGTAGTAGGCCCACGCTACAACAGCCCCCAAAGTGCCCAAGCCAAGGCCACATGGGTAGCGCAACCCATCCTGCCCTTGGGCCAACAAACCCCCAGCACGCTGGAAGCCCCCGCGTTTGATATGCACATTACCCTGAACACCCCCATTGGCGTGAAAGAAGTGCGCTCGCCATCGCACCAAGTCAACAGCTTTACCGAAGAAGGCGGCGCCACCATCGTCGCCCTGCAACCCACTGCGCAGGCCACCAACAACCGCGACTTCATCTTGGACTACCGCCTAGCGGGTGACAAGATTGAAAGTGGCATCCTGCTCTACAAGGGTCAGACAGAAAACTTCTTCTTGGCCATGGTGGAGCCCCCCAAGGCCCCAGCGGCCACGGCCATTAGCCCACGGGAGTACATCTTTGTGGTGGACATCTCGGGCTCTATGCACGGCTTTCCCTTGGATACGGCCAAGGGCGTGCTGCGCGAACTCATTGGCGGCTTGCGCCCTAGCGACACGTTCAACGTGTTGCTATTCTCAGGCAGCAACAACTTCTTGAGCCCCCAGTCCGTGCCTGCTACCAAGGCCAATATTGAGCAAGCTATTCGCACCATTGACAAAGAAGGCGGCGGTGGAAGCACTGAGCTCATCCCCGCACTCAAGCGCGTCTATGCGCAGCCCAAAAATGCCGATGTGTCGCGCACCGTGGTGGTAGTGACCGACGGCTATGTCACCGTAGAACGCGAAGCCTTTGAGCTGGTGCGCAACAACCTCTCCAACGCCAATGTTTTCTCCTTTGGCATTGGTTCTAGCGTGAACCGTCACCTCATGGAAGGCTTGGCCCGCGCCGGTATGGGCGAGCCTTTCATCATCACCAAGCCCGACCAAGCCGCCGCCCAAGCCAAGCGCTTTCGCACCATGATCGACTCGCCCGTGCTGACCAACGTGCGTGCCCATTTTGAGGGGCTGGATGTGTACGACGTAGAGCCCGCCAAACTGCCCGACTTGCTAGCGCAACGCCCGCTCATCCTCTTTGGCAAGTGGCGCGGCGAGGCCAAAGGCAAGCTGGTGATTGACGGCAACACTGCGAACGGCCCCTTGCAACACAGCATGACCATCAGCGACAAAGCGGTCAGCATGTCTGCCAACGCCGCCTCGCTGCGCCACCTGTGGGCCCGCCACCGCATTGCGGCGCTGAGCGACCAAGAAGCGCTGGTGGGCGGCAACACCTATGCCAAGGCCATTACAGATTTGGGCCTGCAATACAGCCTGCTCACACAATACACCAGCTTCTTGGCGGTAGACCAAGTGGTGCGCAACAAAGCCCCCGCGGACAGCACTAGTGTGAACCAACCCCTGCCGCTGCCCGAAGGTGTGGAGAACTCGGCCCTGGGTGCTGAAGTGCCCAGCACGCCTGAGCCCGCTACTTGGGGAGCTATCGCGGTCACGCTGTCGGTGCTGGCCATGTTGGCCTTGCGCCGTCGCCGTGCCGCCGCACGCGCACACCACTACACCGCTTAAATCCTCCATCAAGTCCTCCACTAAGTCCTCTATTGAATCGCCCCATGTCGCTCTTCAAACTTTCTCATGTACCCCAGGGCACCGCAGCACCGCGCAGCTCGGGGCTGCTCACCAACCCACGGTTTGTGCGCCTAGGCATTGCATTGGACACCGCGCCTGAGTGGCGCTGGCTGGTCTTGCTGGCTTTGGCCCTCTGGCCCACCTGGTGGTGGATGGGCCAACGCATGGTGGATGGCTCTGACGACCCACTGGGTCTGCTGGCGCTTGCCACGCTCGGCGTGCTGCTGTGGCACCACCGCAGCCGCCTGCGCGCAGCGCCCCGCCTAGGGCTGCAAGCTACGGCACTGGCGGGGGCAGTCATCACCACCGCGCTGCACCAGCAGCTGCCCGACTTGCTGGTGGCGCTCATTGGTTTGCTAAGTTTGGCGACTGGCTTGCTGGCCTTTTTGCCAGCGCGGGTAGCTACAGCGCCGGTGCTGGGTTTGTCGGTCTTGTCGCTGCCACTGTTGGCGTCACTCCAGTTTTATGCAGGCTACCCGTTGCGCGTGGTCACTGCAGAGCTGAGCCGCTGCTGGCTGGTGCTGTCCCACGCGGTGGAGCGCACCGGTAGCGCCTTGGTGGTGGATGGGCAACTCATCATGGTGGACGCGCCATGCTCTGGCGTGCAGATGGCTTGGCTGGGCTACTTCACCGCGTGTGCGGTGGCATTGGCCACGGCCCGTAACAACACAACATTCCTTC
>JBIIYT010000284.1:0-3860 GCA_044346675.1 Rhodoferax sp.
GCCGTGTGAGGTTAAATAAATGACCAGCACATCTTCTTGGGCATTCATTTTGCTGGCTATGGCCCGCACGGCCTCAGCCAAGTTTTTATGGGTTGCCCAAGGGGTGCTAGCGGTCATAGACGGGTGGTTTACCAACTGCACCACGCGGCCTGCAGCGTCAAAGCGGTCTTGCAAGACATTGCGAACCATGGTGCTTTCGCGCACAAACACCGACTGTGAATACGGGGCATACACAATGCCGTAGACATTGATGCGATCTGGTGTACGGGGCACTATGGCTTGGATAGAGGCGGCTAAAAGCGCTTGCTGGGTTTCAAACACTTCTTGGCTCAGGGTGAGGGATTCGGCCGCCGCACTTTGCTGCGCCTCCTCAGCGGAATAGTCAGCTTGCCAAGGGCGATAGTTCATTTGCCACATGGCAAAGCCCTGCACTGCCAGCACGATGAGCACCACCAGTATCTGCCTAGCGCGAGAGTTGGTAAGGGCTACGGTGATGCGAAACACCGACACCAACAACCACACCCAAAGCAAAATGAAGATGGCCCACGCACCCCATGCACCACTGGACCACCACAAGGGCAACAAGTCTCTCGCCGCCAAGGCCGCTAGGGCGATGCCCAGCATGCTCATAGGCAACGCGGCAACCGTGAATAGCGCAAACCATGCAGGCAATGGCGAAGGATGATCACTCGGCTTGCGCCCGTGTGCCAAACACGCCCACACAAAAAATAATAAAAAAGCAGTGGCAGCAAACGGGTACAACCACCCAAAAAGTTCGAACACAGCCGGGCCTGGCACCTCTAGTCTGGCCAGTGCGGTGAGCGCTGCGGAGGACAGTGCCATGAGGATAAACAGCTGCCAAGGGCTTGGGGCTACGTGGCCAATGTTGACCTTCAAACAACAGGCTGCGCGCAAGCCCTGCATGCACCATTGAAGAATGCTGAGCGAACGCAGGGGCTGGACCGCAGCATCAGACTCTGGGGCCGATGCTGTGCTCTGACTGTCTTCTATTTGATCTTCCATTTACTTAGGTGCTTTGGTCAAAATCAGCTAGGGGTGTTTTCTTTGGCAGACGAGGCCAGCGCAAGGCGCTTGTGCTTTACTTCGGCCACTTTTTGCAGCAGTGGGGTTTTGTGCTTCATGGTGAACTCAATGAACTGCGCCCGGCTCACAATCAGTCTCACCGGCATGGGCAGTAACTCGTAGGCTTTTTCAAAGTAGCCCGACAAGGCGAGTTCGTCATTTAACTTTTCTTCGGCCATGCTCAACAAGCCGTCCACAATCATGGGTTCCATTTTGGGATAGTGGTCGGCAAACAACTCTTGTCCTTTTTGGCTGCCGCTGCTCAGCGCCGCTTCGGTCTTTTGGCTGGCTGCTTCGGCTAGAGATGTGGCTTTTTCTTTGAACGAATTGAACATGGGGTAGACCTGTTGAGTGATGGATAAAACTTTGAAGCGCTCTAGTTTAAGGGCTCTATGGGGCTGAAAATGCGCCACCCCGCAGGAAGCGTACTAGGCCTGCAGCTACCAGGTCCTCTTGGTCCACAAAGTCGTGCGGTTCGCGCGGCTCACACGCGGCCAAGCTCTCACCCCGCCCAGCTGCCACGGGGCCACCGCTTACCTGGGCCACTTGGCCACGTGTGCTGGCACTCTTGGCTAGCACTCTTTCCATTTGGCTTGGCGGCGAGCGCGTGCAGTTGTCCGCCACGTGTCCCACCAGCAGCAAGGGTGTTTTGATAGCGCCTAGGTCGTTGCTAAACACCGACTGAGCCACCCACGCTTTGCGCGCTCGGGGGTCGCCCACCATCAAAGCCGAGAGCAACACCACCCCATCAGGTGCGGCAGTGCCACTCAGGCGCGCCGCCACATTGGCCGCAGAAATGCTGCCCCGGCTGTGCCCCGCCAGCCACACCGGGCCACCGGTGCGCGCACGCACATCGGCAATGATTTTTCCAACGTCATCAGCATGGTCTGCGCTAATGCGAAAGCCCGCTAGCCCCTCGTCGCTTTGCACGTCAGACGGCGCGTCCACCAGCGCAGTGCGCACACCGGCTTGGAGCAACAGAGGGCGCATGCGTACCAGCACATTGCGCCCTAGCAGCTGCGGGCAACCTTTGTCGTCTAGGTTCATATAGCCCCCACCGCCGATCAACATCACCAGCGCCACGGGGTTGGCCTGCGGCGATGTGCTTGGGGCGGGGCTGAAGGCGGGGCTCAATGCATAGCGGGTAGCAGTGCCGCGGTGGGTGGGCATAGTGATGACCTCACCACACGCAGCAGCAGCTTGCGTTGCACTGGCTTGCGCCCACGCCTGCGGTGCAGACATGCAAAGCAGCAAGACAAAGAGAAAACGTGCCATGGCCAACTCCCTGCAAATAAAAAACGACTACGGCGTGGAAGACTTAGGCCGCAGTAGCGACCATGCCATGGCCCCCATAGCCACCAATGCCGCCAGCAGTACACCCCAAAGCCAGTATTTGCGTGAAGGGCTGGGCGCCACGGGTACATCTGCAGCTTTCACCGGGGGCGCGGCCATGGCAGACGCAGGATCGGGTGCAAGCACGGTGGCAGTGTCTAAGGGCGGTAGTTGGCCGGCAGCTAAGGTAGGCATGAGCTGCTGAATAGGCAGTGCTGCATCACTGGCGGCACCACCCCACGCCAGCCGATACGGCGCCGGCTGGCGCGCCAAAAACACCAAAGAAACGGGTTGTGTAGCGGTGCGTATTTTGGGTGGCACTGCGCCCAGCTGCTTAATGCCTGCGTTCACTTGCACCCTGATGCGTGCATAAAGGCCTTGCGCCAAAATAGTGGGCTCTGAGCGCACATCGCCCTCAGGCAGTTGCAACCAATACACGCTGGTGCGCCTAAGCGAATACCAGGGCTGGGCACCGCCGGGTGTGCTGGGGCGCGTCTTGTGGCGCAGGCCGTGCAGATGCTCACGCAAGGGGTGGCGCCTAGCAGACGACTCTGGCTTATCTACTGCAGCCACAGGCTCATACTGCGCCAACAATTCCACCGTGGCCAAGGTATTTGGTTCTGCCAGCTGCCACTCCAGCTTTTCGATGGGGATGCGTGGACTCACGATGTAGTCGCAGTACTTGGGCTCGCAGTGGGCGGGCGCCAACCATGCACTCCACTGCAAGGCGGGCTCTTTTACATAGTGCTCCATGCTGCTCACATTCACCTGCGCCAGAGCAGGTGTACCGCTGCCCTCTAGGGGTTGAATGCGCAGGTACTTTGCTTGCACGCCTGCAATGTCAAAGGTGTTTTTTTCCAGCAGCTCGCCATTGCGGCGCAAGGCGACCAGTTGTGCCTCACTGCGCACGGCGTCCCACTTTTGCAAGTCGGCACTGCTCTCTATAGAAAAACGAAACACGCCTTGCGCGCTGGGCTCCAGGCCCAACTGCAGTTCCAGCAAAGTACCCTTGATAGCCCTGGCATCAATAATCCAGCCGCTGGGGGTGGTGCTCGTCTGCCCGCCGCTGTCCTTTTGCTTAGCTTGCGGTGTTTTGAAAAACGGCACTTGGCTTCGGCGCTGTTGGGCCGTGTTTTGCAAGCCACTCACATGCCACGCGTAAGGCAGCTCGTCGCCACGGGCATTCAACACACGCAAGTCGCTCAGCTCTGCGCTGGCGGCTTGCTCGCGTAACCACAGGGGCACCGGCAGGCCATAGTAGGCGGCACTGCTGTTGCCCTGCACATTGTTTTGTAATTGCAGCGGAGCCTCTGCGGCCCAAGCAGTCGCTATGAAAACTGCTGCCAGAGCGACAACGGTGCGCACGGGTTTAAGTGTTCTCATGGGTACCCTCCTCAGCGGCAGCAGCCTTTTTCTCTGCCGGTGGCACGGGCGCAAAGTAGCCC
>JBIIYT010000027.1:0-12504 GCA_044346675.1 Rhodoferax sp.
CGTAGGGCACTGGCCGGTGTGGCAGTGCTGCGCCTGAATGCAGCCCAGCGCAAACATAAAGCCGCGTGCGCTATTGCACCAGTCGGCACCCAGCGCCATGAGGCGGGTGATGTCAAACGCACTCACCACCTTGCCCGCAGCGCCTATTTTGATGCGCTCACGCAGGCCCACCCCGCGCAGCGTGTTGTGCACCAACAAGAGCCCCTCTTGTAGCGGTGAGCCCACATGGTCGGTAAATTCCATAGGCGCCGCACCCGTGCCGCCCTCTGCCCCATCCACCACAATAAAGTCGGGCGTAATGCCCGTGGCCAGCATGGCCTTCACCATGGCAAACCACTCCCAGGGGTGGCCTATGCACAGCTTCATGCCAGTGGGTTTGCCACCAGACAGGGTGCGCAGACGGTCAATAAACTGCATCATCTCAATGGGTGTGGAAAACGCGCTGTGCGATGCGGGCGATACGCAGTCCACCCCCTCGGGCACGCCGCGTGCGGCGGCAATCTCTGCCGTCACCTTGGGGCCGGGCAGCATACCGCCGTGGCCAGGCTTGGCACCTTGGCTCAATTTAAGCTCAATCATCTTCACCTGCGGATCGCACGCATTAGCGGCAAACTTGTCGGCGTTGAACGTGCCATCGTCGTTGCGGCAGCCAAAGTAGCCCGAGGCCACTTCCCATATCAGGTCGCCCCCATGCACCCGGTGGTGGGAGGAGATAGAGCCCTCGCCCGTGTCATGCGCAAAGCCACCGCGCTTGGCCCCGGCGTTGAGCGCCAAAATGGCGTTGGCACTGAGTGCCCCAAAGCTCATGGCGGAAATATTGAACACGCTGGCGCTGTAGGGCTGCGCGGTGTCTGACCCAATGGTGATGCGAAAGTCATGCGAGTCCAACTTGGTGGGGGCAACGGAGTGGTTCATCCACTCGTAGCCTTCTGCATGCACATCGAGCTGGGTACCAAAGGGGCGTTTGTCGGGGTCGCCCTTGGCGCGCTGGTACACCAATGAGCGCTGCGAGCGCGAAAACGGCTGCGCATCGGTGTCGCTCTCAATGAAATACTGCCGTATCTCGGGCCGCACAAACTCCAGCATAAAGCGCAAGTGCCCAATGATGGGATAGTTGCGCAATATGGAGCGCTTGGTCTGGCGCAGGTCATACACGCCGGTGGCCACCAGCGCGCCCAGCACTACAAATGCCACTCCCCCTGTGCCAAAAACAATCAGCGTGAAGACGCTGAGCAAAAGCCCAAACACGCACAGCCCCATGGCGGTGTAGCGGATGGGGAAGATAGAGTTCAAAGTGTTGAGCATGGGTGTTTCCTCAGTGGCTAGACCATACCAGCCAAGCCCCGGTTTGCGTACACGGCAAAATACGGGTATTCCCCAATCTGCACGCCCAATAGCGCGCATCTTTACCAGTAGCCCTCCATGACCCAAGAATCCCCCGCCACACTAAACGCCGTGAGCCCAGAAGAGTTTGACGAAATCGACGCCATTCTGGACGACTTGCGCACGCGCAACGACGAAACCCCGCAGTGGGAGTTTTGCGAAGGCTTTTTGGCCGCGCTGGTGTGTTGCCGCCGGGCCATACCACCCTCAGAGTATTTGGATGTGTTGCTGGGCATTGGTGAGGATGTCCAAGAGAGCAGCGAAGGCAGCTTTGCCGATGCCGCGCAAGCTCAGCGGTTTATGCAGCTATGGATCAAGCGTTGGAACGAAGTGACCACCGCCTTAGACACCGAAGTAAAAGCCTTGGACGACGAAGCCGCCTACCAGCCTGAAGTAATGGATGTGCGCGGCGCCATTGCATCCCTCCCCGAGGCCGAGCGCGCCGAGGTGCCCGACAACGAAATTCCCGCCTTTGCCCAAGTGTGGGCGCTGGGCTTTATGTTTGCCGTAGAAAACTGGCCGCAAGAGTGGGCCGCCCCACGCGACAAAGATGCCGCCAAGTGGCTGGACGCATCGTTGCAATCCATAGTGGCGCTTACCGAAGACGATGAGGGTGTGCCAGACGTGTCCCCCTTTAGCGAAGACGGCCCACCCAGCATGAGCACGGCGCGCCTGAACGCTTTTGCCGACGCGGTGTGGGCGGTATACGACTTACGTGAAATCTGGCGCAGCATAGGTCCACGCGTGGAGACGCTGCGCAAGGCAGATACACCGGGGCGCAACGATGCGTGCTCTTGCGGTAGCGGCAAGAAATTTAAGAAGTGTTGCGGGGCGTGAGGTCTTGCACGTAGGCGTAAAAAAGCCCACCATGGGGTGGGCTTTTTTTATGGAAGAAGTTGCTTAGAACTTGTAGCCTACGCCGAAAGAGAATACTCCGGACTTGTTTTCCAAAGTAGTAGCATTGCCAACAGTGTTGTACTTCTCGTATTTGTTAGTGTCGTAAATTGCTTGCAGGAATAGATTCTTGTCCAAATGGGCACGCAGACCGATTCCGTAGCCAATACCGCTCACGGTTTGCGATCCGGTGAAAGTACCAGCAGTAGGTTCTACGGTAGCAGCTATTCCAGAAATTTTTCCGAAAATCAAAACGGAGTCAGAGACCGCAAAGCCAGGAGTTAGATCAAAAGAAGCTCTGTTCTTGAGCGTGAATTCACTGGTGCCGATTGTGCCGGCCTTGTTTGCACCTGTACCTACCGTTACGCCCAAGCCCAAAACAAATGATTGACCCAACGCGACGTTGTAGCCCAATTGCAGGTCTACGCCAGCGGAGGTTCCACTGTCATCGCCGTTGATGCCTGCTGCAGTGTTCGCAGTGGTAGTAGTGGTTGACTTGGCCGAAGTCACGTTACCAGCAATGCTGAAGCCTTCAAAGTTCTTAGCCTGCGCAAATGCCTGTGGGGCGAACAAGGTGGTAGCTACAGCGGTAGCGATCAGTAGTTTTTTCATGTGATTTATCCCTAAATGATTGGTTTGCGTCATCTGCTGAGCAGATGCGCACAACAGAGGGGGGCTGCAGGTTTGCAACACAATCGGGATTCTACTTTTAAGGTGGTGTTGCGCTATGAAAAATGGCTCTAAATTGGTGCAGGACCTTCAAAGCCGGATTCTTTTTGCCAAAAAACAACGCAAATGGCGGTGGCGACCTCTGGGTGAGACTGGTTTTTAGGGATGTGCTTGGGCTTCTAGCGCCAGCACCACGCCTTGCAGTGCGTGTGCCACGGTGGCTGCGCGTACTTCGGCGCGGTCACCTGCAAAGTGTTGTACCTCGGCACTCACCCCGGCAGGCGTGGCCCAGCCAAACCACACCGTGCCTACCGGTTTGGCCGCACTGCCACCGCTGGGGCCCGCCACGCCGGTGACTGCCACCGCCACTTGGGCATGCGAGTGCTGCAAGGCCCCTATGACCATGGCGCGCACCACCTCTTCGCTCACGGCGCCATGGCGCTCAATCAGCGCGGGGTCTACACCCAATAGCTCAGTTTTGGATGCGTTGGAGTAGCTCACCAAGCCCCGCTCAAACCATGCGCTAGAGCCTGGCAGATCAGTGCAGGCAGCGGCAATCATGCCGCCGGTGCAGCTCTCGGCGGTGGCTAACATCCACTGGCGCTGTAGCAACAGATCAGCCACCCGCTGCGCAGCCTCTTGCGCGGTGGGGGACACTTTTTGGGGCGTTTGCATGGGGGTTTAAGGCACCGACTAGGCGTAAAACCGCCACACCGCAATCACCATCAGCGTGCAGGCCGCGGCCACCAAGTCGTCCAGCATGATGCCAAAACCGGCCTTGTGCCAAGCAAAACGGTCGGTAGCCGGGTCTACTGCGTGAAAGAGCGCATCGGCCCAGCCCACGGGGCCGGGTTTGACCGCATCAAAAAAGCGAAACAAGCCAAACGCCATCACCTGGCCCACCAAAGACGCGGGCATCACCAGCCACAGCACCAGCCAAAACGCGGCTATTTCGTCCCACACCACACTGCTGGGGTCTAGCACGCCCATGTTGCGTGCAGTGACCGTACTGGCCCACCAGCCTAGCGGAAGGGATAGGCCAATGGTGATAGCCCACGCGGTGTCGTTCATCCACGGCTGCAGCGCAATAAATGCCAGCCATGCCCACAAGGTCCCAGACGTGCCCGGCGCGATGCGCGACAGGCCGGAGCCAAACCCTAGCGCAATAAAGTGCGCTGGGTGCGACAGCATAAAGCGCGCGCTGGGCCGCACGGGCGCTAAGGTTGATGGGGCATCCATGGAGGTGATCATGCTTGAATTATCAATGAGGTGGCTGCGCCATACCGGCTATCCACTGCGCCCAGTAGTCAATGCATGCTCGTATCTTGGGCAGGCGGTGGCGCTCTTGCAGCATTACCGCGTAAATGGGCACGCTGGGGCTTACAAACTGGTCTTGCAGCAGCGGCACCAACCGCCCTTCGCGCACCAGTGGCATGCCATACATGTCGTTGAGGCGAGCAATGCCCACCCCGTGCAGCACCAGGTTCAACAGCAGGGCGGTGTTGTCGGTACGGGTGTGGCCGTTGACTTGCAGTTCGCCTGGGCCATCAGGGTCTGCCATGCTCCAGCGGTTGAGCGTGGGGCTGGCGCTGCTGGAGATCAGGCGGTGGTGCTGCAAGTCGTGCGCACAAGCTGGCGTACCAAACGCTTGAAGGTAGCTGGGCGCGGCGTACAGCGTGCGCCCATGTGCGCCAATTTGGCGGGCCACCAAGGTGTCGCTGTGGGTGGTGCCGCTGCGGATGGCGATGTCTATGCCGTCGCGCGCCATATCGGCCATGCGGTCGTCGGCGTTGATGTCTAGGTGCAGCTGCGGGTAGCGTTGGTACAGGCCGCACAGGCTCGGGGCAATCACACATTCTGCCAAGAGCGGGCTCACGCTCACCCGCACCCAGCCGCTGGGGCCGCTGAGTTTGCCCGTGAGTTCGCTGCTGAGCTCGGCGGTGGTGTCTAGCAGGCGCTTGCCATAGGCCAACAGGGTGTCACCCTCGTCGGTCAGGCTCAGGCCGTGGGTGCTGCGGTGCAGTAGCCGCACGCCGCAGGTGGCCTCTAGCCGCGCCAGCGAGCGGGTGACCTGGCTCACCGGCACATCGCGCTCGCGTGCGGCGGCAGACAGGGTGCCCAGCTCGGCTATGCGGGCAAACAGGGCTACATCGTCAAGTTGGAGTTGCATGGCTGCATTGTGCTTGGTTTTGCATATTGTGCAAAACCAATGTCGAAATAGTGCTGTTTCCGACAGTCGGACTTATCACTAAAGTTCATTCCATCAACAACCCACCAGGAGTTCACCATGATCCATACCCTTCCAGACCCCCGCGACTACGTCCGCTTAATGGACGAAGCCAAGGCCGAAGCATCGCGCTTGCGTAGCCAAGCCATTCAACATTTCGGCGTTCAAACGCTGGGCGAATTGGGCCAAGGCGTAGCGCGTTTGCGGGCGTGGCTGCAAGGCCGCCAAGCCCCCCATTCCGCCAATGCGCGCAATTCTGAAGCGGGAGCCTGACATGCCCACCCTGCAACTCAAGGTCTCGCCCCTGCAAAACCCGGCCCAATACCGCGCGCTAGGCGCAGCACTTACCCAACTATCTAGCCAGCACCTAGGTAAGCGGGCAGAGGTCACCGCTGTGATGATTGAAGACCTGCCCGCTGCCTGCTGGCACATAGGCGGGGTGGACGTGCAAGGCCCGACGGCGTTTTTGGAAATCAGCATCACTGCGGGCACCAACACGGGGGCAGAAAAGTCGGCCTTTATTGCGGCGGCGTATGCCGAGTTGCAGCGCCAGCTGGGGGTAGACAAGCCACTGCACAGCGCCAGCTACGTCATCGTGCGCGAGCTGGCCGCCACGGACTGGGGCTATGGCGGCATCACCCAAGCCCAGCGCCGCCAGCAGCTGGCTTTAGTTGCTGATGCAACCGCCGCATAGACCACCACACCCCGCCCAGCACCAGCGGAATGGCGGCGGCGCTGGTGGTCTCGGGTGACACAGGCCAGCCAAACTTGTTGGCGGCTTTGGCCAAATGGCTTACCAAACCCACGATGTAGTAGGTGATGGCTGCTACCGACAAGCCCTCTACCGTGGACTGCAGTTTGATTTGCAAATCTTGCCGCTGGCTCATGCCCAAGAGCAGGGCTTGGCTGATTTGCTGCTGTTCTATCTCTACCCGCGTGCGCAGCAAGTTGCTCACCCGAGACACGCGCTGCGACAGCGCGTCTTGCCGCCGGGTAGACCATTCGCAGGTGCTGCGCGCGGGGGTGAGGCGGCGGTCCATAAATTCGCCTATGGTTTGCATGCCGGGCAGGGCTTGCTCGTCAATCTCTTCAATGCGTTTGTCGATCAACTCAAAATACGCCGCGCTGGCGGAAAAGCGCGAATGGGTGGCCGCGTGTTGGCTTTCCACCTCGCCGGCCAACTTGGTCAAACGGTCTAGCAGCATGGGCTCGGCATCGCCCGTGGCGCTGCGTATGGCGCTGGCCAGCTCGGCCAGTTCGCGCTCGGCGCTAGACAGCACGTTAGACGCGGCGCGCGCCGCAGGCAAGCCCAGCAAAGCGGCCATGCGGTAAGTTTCTATCTCTAGCAAGCGCTGCACCAAGCGGCCCAAGCGCCGTGGCGACAAGTTGTTGCCCACGCGCACCAAAATGCGCGAGAAGCCATCGGAGTGCATGGCAAAGTCGGTATACACCTCGGCAGCACCATTGGCCACGATGGAGGCCACCAGCGTGTCCTCCCGCAGCACATGCTTCACCAGCGCGTTGCTGCTAAACGCATGCGCTGACAGCGCCCACAGGTGCAGGCTAGACAAGCAGCTGCCCGGCAATCCCGCCAGCCAGTCTTGGGGCACCACTTGCAGCGCGGTCTCGGGGGCTTGCGCGTCTAAGCGTTCGCTGTCAGCGGGACACATAAAGGTCCACGTCACAAACTCGGTGTGCATTTCCCAGCGCAGGGTGAAAGACCCTAGGTCCATGCGAAAGTGGCTGGTGGTGTCCCCCGGCAGCGGCAGGTGGTGGTCGCGCAGCAAGGTGGCCACGTGCTCGCGGCTGGCCGCGCGCTGGGCCTCGTCGCACAGCATCACCACATACGAAATGGCCAGCGGTGCTACTAGTGCCTGCGGTGGGCGCGCATGTATCTCGTTGTGCAGCGCTGCACGCTGTGGGTGCTGCGGTAGGTGAAGTGGGCTGTTCATACAGCCCACTACGCAATAAATATGCCATTGCGTCTAAGCTGTTGCGCTCTTTAACCGCGCAGGGTTTGGTGAAAGAATGTAATGGTGCGCTCCCAGGCCAGCTTAGCGCTGGCGGCGTCAAAACGGGGCGTGGTGTCGTTGTTAAAGCCGTGTTGCGTGCCCGCATATTGGTGCGCGGTGTAGCGCACGCCAGCGGCCTTGAGTGCTTCTTCATACGCAGGCCACGCGGCGTTGATGCGTTCGTCCACCCCCGCAAAGTGAATCAGTAGCGGGGCCTTCACCTTGCTTGCGTCCGCAGCAGGCGGGTGGTTGCCGTAAAAAGACACGGCAGCGTTCAGGTCTGGCAGTCGGGTAGACAGCATGTGCGCTACGCCACCACCGTAGCAAAAGCCCACTACGCCGGTTTTGCCTGAGCATTCAGGGCGTGTTTTCAGGTAGCTGACAGCGGCCACAAAGTCTTCGCGGGTTTTTTGCTGGTCTAGCTTGGCAAACAATTCGCGGGCCTTGTCTTCGTCACCCGGGTAGCCACCCAAGGGCGTGAGCGCATCGGGGGCAAAGGCCACAAAATTCTCTAGCGCCATGCGCCGGGCAATGTCTTCTATGTGGGGGTTCAGACCCCGGTTTTCGTGCACCACCAGCACGCAGGGCAGTTTGCCTGTGGCTTGCACGGGGCGGGCCAAGTAGCCCTTCACGGTGCCGGTACCGTTGGGGGACGCAAACTCCACCCGCGTGGTGCTCAGGCGTTTGTCGTCGGGTGCTACTTGCTGGGCTTGCGCAAACTTGGGGCTCAGCGCGGTGAGCAACATGCCCGCCGTCATGCCACCCACGGCAAACTTTTTGGCACCCTCCAAAAACCCGCGCCTGTCAATGCTGCCGTGCACGTAGGCATCAAACAGAATGAGCAATTCTTGGTCAAAGTCGTGCGCGGTGAGTCGGGGTGTGGGCTGCGTCATGGTGGTGGGGCTACGGGGTGCCAGCGTAGCCGGGTTGGCTAAACCCAGTAAAACTCAGGGGCAATTGTGTCGAGGCAATTGGGTGCCCTGCCAGCCTACTGACACCACGCTGTCAGCAGGCCAAGCGCACCATACAGGTCTTCGCAACTATTGAGGATTGTTATATGAAAAGCGCCATCAGCTGGTTTGAAATTCCCACCACACAACTCGACAAGGCCCAAGCCTTTTACGAGGCCGTGCTCGGCCACCCCATGCGCCGGGAGACCATGGGGCCTTCCGAGGGCGCAGTGTTCGCCTACGACCCGCAGGCCGACGGCACCGGCGGCGCGCTCATGATGGGCCCCACCGCCCCCAAGCCCTCCAGCGGCGGCACGCTGGTGTATTTAGACGCAACGCCTTCGCTAGACGCGGCGCTGGCGCGCGTGGTTAGCGCAGGGGGGCAAGTCGCCTTGCCCCGCCAAGCGCTGCCACCGGGCATGGGCTACTTTGCCCACATCACCGACCTGGACGGCAACCGCGTAGGCCTGCACGCACTGGCCTAAGCTCATTTGTGAAGGAGCCCGTATGCCCAACAACTGGATCGCGGTCGCCAGCGCCGAACATGCCCGCCGTGGCTGCGCCGTGCTAGAGCACGGCTTCATGCAGGTGTGCCACGGCAAGTGCGCGCCGCTCAAGCGCGTGGCCCCGGGGGACCGCGTGGCCTACTACGCCCCCACCATCACCATGGGCGGCAAAGACAAGCTGCAAAGCTTTGTGTCCATAGGTGTGGTGCAAGCGGGCGAGCCCTACGCATTTGATATGGGCGGTGGTTTTGTGCCGTATCGGCGCAATGTGCACTATGTCAGCGCGCAAGAAGCCTCCATCGCCCCACTGCTAGAGCACTTTGAATTTGTGGAGGACCGCGCCCGCTGGGGCTACAAGTTTCGGTTTGGATTGTTTATGGTGAGCGATGCGGATATGCGGCTCATTGCTGGGGCTATGCGGGCGGATGTGGCCGCTTTAGCGTTGCAATGAATTGAGTCAGCGCCTAGGCCACCTTGGCGCAACCGGCTGGCTTGACCACTCGCTCGGTAGACGCGGGAAACTTAGCCAACTTCTCAGCAGGTCGACGAGGCCGCGGCATCAACTCGCCACCGCAATTTGGGCACGTGCCACCAAGCACTTGCTCGGCGCACGTCGCGCAAAATGTGCATTCGAATGAACAAATTTTTGCTTCGGTTGAACCGGGCTTTAGGTCAATATTGCAACACTCGCAGCAGGGTCTCATTTGAAGCATGTGAATCTTCCGGGTAAGGTTTTCTTGGACTCAATGTAAAAACAACTGGACTCTGTAGATAGCCCACCCTCGTCACTGATCTAAGGCCCTGGTTTGTGAAAGGTGCGATATGTCGCCGCCAGCGGTGTGGCAAATAAAACCAAGAACACGAGATTCAACACTGCGTTCTGCCAAAATCCCGACCAAAGTGAAAACGCGGTGTCTGGAATGAACCATGCCACGATGGAAACGGTGATGATCTGCCAGCCTTCTCGTGCCCCGCGAGCGAACAGACGAAGCACCACTAGCAACAGCGCCAAACCCCAACCAAACATGACCGCACCTAAAACGGCTTGAACGAGTTCAATGTATGCAGCCGCCTGGGGACCAAATGCGGCGACGCGCTTAGTGTCGGCGTAGAAAAGTAAGGAGAAGCCTTCGCGGGCAACACCGGGGGCTAGAACAAGGAGGAGCCCGAACACCATGACCCCTATGGTCACCATAAGTAGCCACCGCGACCAAAACGTAGAGGGAATTGACAAGCTAGACATTGGAAACGTCAATGAGTTGTAGAAGTGAAATGTGTAATAGCATTTAGCGTAACCATCATATTCGCTACAGCGGAAAAAACTCAGAGTTCCAAGCACCCCATGCGCCGCGCAGACCGCCTTTTCCAAATCGTCCAGCTCATCCGTGGCCGGCGCCTCACCACGGCGGCGCATTTGGCCGAGCGACTGGAGGTGTCTGAGCGCACGGTGTACCGCGACGTGGCCGACCTGCAGCACCAGGGCGTGCCCATAGAAGGGGAGGCGGGTGTGGGCTACCGGCTGGGGCAGGGGTTTGAGCTGCCGCCGCTCATGTTTACGGTGGACGAGGCGCGCGCCTTGGTGGCCTCGGTGCGCATGGCGCAGGTGTGGCAAGACCCGGCGTTGGCGCAGGCGTCCAATATCGCTTTGAGCAAAATACTCTCCGTGCTACCCGCTACCGCCCGCGCAGCCGCGCAAAGCATGGCGGTGTATGCCCCCCCTGTGGGGCTGGAGCCCGCAGTGCAAGCCACGCTGCAAACCTTGCGCGAAGCTGCGCAAGCGCACTGCAAGCTACAGCTGCACTACCGCGACGCAACTGACGCGCTAAGCCAGCGCACCGTGCGCCCGCTGGGCTGTTTTTATTGGGGTAAGGTGTGGACGCTAGGCGCTTGGTGCGAAAGCCGCAATGCCTTTCGCAGCTTCAGGCTAGACCGGATGGAGCATGTGCAACCAGTAGAGGGCGCGCAAGGGCGGTTTGTAGACGAGCCGGACAAGACCCTGGCCGACTATTTGCGCGCCGTAGCGCCGGCTCATGTGCAGGCCACCCTTACGGGGGATTTGTAAGTGGTTTCAGGCGCAAGCTCTAGGCCGCAACCGAGTGCGCTGTCAGACTCACATGCAGCCGTTCGCGCACGGCTCTAAAAATGGCAGCCAAGTTGTCCATGCTGGGGTTGCCGGTAGGGGACAACATGCGGTGCAAGCTCTTGCTGGGCTTGGCGGTCAGTGTGGCTAGTTGCTCAAAGCCAATGGTGGCGTTGACAAGATCGCGCAGTATCAGGCGGGCGGTCTCAGGCTCGCCGTTGAGAAACAGTGTGGCGGCTTCATCCAAGAGAGCCTGCGCAAACGAAGCGTCACTTTGCACGCGCGCAATGACTGTTTCTTTGAAGTTTCTGGTGAGTGCCATGTGGTTTACCCTTTTTGCTTTCTGATCGATTTCGCTGCTATCGCTTTTTTGCGGGCCTTGTATTCGGCCAATAGCTCCTTGGCTTTGTCTATGTCCCTTTGCTGTCCTCGCTTGGTTCCGCCGCCAAACAAAACGATGAGCGTGTCGCCATCTTTGGCGAGATAAATGCGGTAACCTGGCCCCCAGTCGATCACGTATTCGCCCATGCCATCAAACCACTTGATGCTGGATGTATTGCCCAACTCCATGCGCAGTTTGGCAACCGTTACCTTGGCTGCGGCTTGCGATGGCAGAGAGTCAAACCAATGTTTGTAGGGGTTTGAATCATCCGCGCGGACGTATTCTTCGACTTTAATCGGCATACTTTATGGTAACACATGTGTTACTTTTGTGTTGCATCAATGTGGCGTCAGTGCGCCCACTGCTCGCCCTGCACCGCCCGCAACACCCACCGCCCATCCCCCGGCAACTCCAGCACCGTATGGTGGTACCGCGCCAGGGCGGGATGGTGGCTCACGCTAATGGGGGTGATGCACAGGCAGGCCAGTTGCTCGTACAAGAGTGCTTCGTTGGCGGCGTCTAGCGCGCTAGTGGATTCGTCTAGCAGCAAGTAGCGCGGCTTGGCCAGCAGTGCGCGGGCAAAGGCCAAGCGCTGCTGCTCGCCCACCGACAGCACTTTGGCCCAGTCCAGCACGGCACCCAGCCCCCCAAAGCGCTCTGCCAGGGTGGGCAGGTTCACCCGGTCTAGCCATTGCAGTAGCTCTGCATCAGAGGTGTTGCACTCGGTGCGGGGGTAGGTGAGCTGGGCGCGCAGGTCGCCCAGCGGCAAGTAGGGCTGCTGGGGCAAAAACAACATGTCTGCGCTGCTGGGGCGCACTACCTCGCCGGTGCCTGTGCTCCACAGGCCCGCCATCACCCGTAAGAGCGAGCTTTTGCCCGTGCCACTGGGCCCCACTATCAGCAGGCCTTGGCCGGGCTTGACGGTCAGGGTCAGGTCTTGCGCCAGCAGGTGTTCGCGGTTGGGGGTGCGCACGGTCAGGCCCAGTAGCGCCAACTCAAATCCATGCGTGGTGCGAATGCTTTCTTGTGCAGTGTGTGGCGCATCTAGCGATTGGGCAAAGGCGTGCAGGCGGTCTACCCCGGCAGAGAATCGGCTCAAGCCCTCGAAGTGCTCCACGATGACGGTCAGCGCACTCAAAATAGCGGCAAACGCCCCTGTGGCCTGAATGGCCCGGCCCACCTCCAGCTCGCCAGAGAGCACTTGGTGGGCAATGATGGCGGTGGGTAGCACCAGCATTAAAAACGCATGGGCGTATTGGAATAGATTCAAGCCCAATTGCCAGCGCAGCACACGCTGGTAGTTGGCATAGGCGGCGGCAAAGATGCGTTGCAGCGTAGACATCTCGCGCGCTTCACCGTCATAAAAGGCAATAGGCTCCGCATGCTCACGCACGCGAACCA